>JAKOZM010000145.1 GCA_029779995.1 Actinomycetes bacterium | reverse complement strand
GGCCAGGGGGCGTCACCGCTGATCGGCGCGTTGCTGGGCATCGCAACTGCCGTCCTTCTGGGTTACCTCATCTACCGTGGGGCGCTGCGCCTCGATCTCGCCAAGTTCTTCAAGTGGACCGGGTTCGCGCTGATCATCGTGGCCGCGGGGGTTCTCGCCTACGGTATTCACGACCTGCAGGAGGCAGGGATTCTGCCCGGGCTGAACAATCTGGCGTTCGACGTCAGTGACACGATCGAGCCCGGCACCTGGTACGCGGCCCTGCTCAAAGGCACGCTGAACTTCTCCCCCGCCATGACGGTTCTGGAGGTCAGCGCGTGGTTGCTGTACGTGGGCATCGTGATGACGTTGTTCGTGCGCAAAGTGCGCGCCCCGCGGGTCTCGGCGTCGAAGTCTGCTGAGAAGGTGTCGGCATGAGATCTGTTCTGTTGGCAGTAGCGGTGCTGGGCCTGGCCGCGTGCAGTTCCAGTGGCGACGAGGCGACTCCGGTGTCCGTCAATAGCGCCGACAACACGTGCGAGGTGACTCCGACGACCGTGAAGGCGGGCTCGGTCGTCTTCAGTGTTCAGAACACCGGCTCGGCCACGACCGAGTTCTACCTCTACGGCGCAGGGGACCAGATCCTGGGCGAGGTGGAGGACATCGGTCCAGGAGTCGCACGTGACCTGGTCGTTGACGTTCCCGCGGGTACATACACCACGGCGTGCAAGACCGGTGACGACGATGAAGGCATCCGCGCACCATTCACGGCTCAGTGACGCAGAGCGGGGCGCAGCAGTACGCACCGACATGGCGCGCCGCACGTAGGTCCCATCACATGCGCGATGTGGCAGGGTCGGCTCTCGAAGAGGGCCTTGCTAGGCACCCCGCAAGTTCGCCCGTTTCGTCCAAACCCGCCCACTGCGAACAGGCGATCCTGAACGAAAAGGCCGCAACTGGGCCACCAGTGACCCCGCACCCCGCAAGTTCGCCCGCTTCGTCCAAACCCGCCCACTGCGAACAGGCGATCCTGAACGAAAAGGCCGCAACTAGGCCACCAGTGACCCCGCACCCCGCACCGAGGACTACCGGTGACATCACCGCGACACCAGTCTTCATGGCCATGACATTGCCTACGTCTCGTTTGCCACAGCCTCGTGCTTGAACGGGCTCAGGCTGCTGCAGGGAACAGGCGAACTCGGATGGGTAGGTCCAGGGCGGCCCAGGCGCGGTCCTGCGTCCTTGGCACCTCCAAGGCCGTTGCCGCGGAGTTCGCAGGCTTGGCCGACACGACCCAACCCCCCTGAAGAATGCTCTCGTCCTGCCCGGAACCGTGATGTCCGAAAACCGCTAGCCAGCCTCAGTCCGATCGCGCAGACTCAAAAGCGTGGACTTCGAGGCACGCTATCGGGCTGTGAGCAGCCGCGACGCCCGCTTCGATGGCTGGTTCTACACCGCGGTGCGCACCACCGGGATCTACTGCCGCCCGAGTTGCCCCGCGATCACCCCGCGACGCGCCAACGTCGAGTTCCATGCCACCGCTGCCGCAGCGCAGGCGGCGGGATTCCGAGCCTGCAAACGATGCCGCCCGGATGCCTCGCCGGGCTCCCCGGAGTGGAACACCCGCAGTGACGTCGTCGCCCGCGCGATGCGCCTGATCTCAGACGGCCTCGTGAACCGGGAGGGCGTCGGGGGCCTCGCCCGGACGCTGGGCTACACCGAGCGCCACCTCACGCGACTGCTGACTGCCGAACTGGGTGCAGGACCACTGGCCATCGCCCGCGCCCATCGGGCCCGCACGGCGCGCACTCTGCTGGAGAACACCGATCTCACCGCCTCGGATGTCGCCTATGCGGCCGGCTTCGGCAGCGTCCGGCAGTTCAACACCACGATGCGCCAGGTGTACGACGCCACCCCCGGACAGCTGCGCACTGGAGGTCGCCCGGGGCCGCTGAGTCTGCGACTGCCCGCCAGGGTCCCGTTCGCCGGGCGGCGCCTGCTGCAGTTCTTGGGCGAGCGCGCGATCCCCGGGGTCGAGACCTGGGACGGGCAGACGTTCACCCGCAATCTGCGGCTTCCGCAGGCGTACGGTCACGCGGCCCTGACCGCGCACGACGATCACTGTCAGGTGCACCTGCAGATCGATGACCTGCGTGACCTCGCCCCTGCTGTCCACCGCCTGCGCAGGATGCTGGATCTGGATGCGGACCCGTTGGCCATCATGGCGACACTGGAACACTCGCTGCCCGTGCAGCGGATCCCCGGGCTTCGCAGCCCCATCGGCTTCGACCCGGAGGAGACCGCCATCAGAGCGGTGCTGGGTCAGCAGATCAGCGTCGCCGCTGCCCGGACCGCTGCCGGCCGTCTCGCGTGCGATGGTCATTTCCCGACCAGCGCGGCGCTGGCGGAATTGGACCCGATGTCGCTGCCCATGCCGCGACGGCGTGCCCGGACTCTGGTGCAACTCGCGACCCGCCTGGCGCAAGGGCAGATCCGGCTGGACGCCGGGACGGATTGGGACGAGGCGGAAGCGGCCCTGCTGGAGGTGCCTGGGATCGGGCCCTGGACCGCCAGTTACATCCGGATGCGCGGCCTCGGCGATCCCGACGTCGCTCTGCCCGGTGATCTCGGCATCGTTCGCGCGGCGCAGCGTTTCGGTAGGGAACCCGACGATCCGAGCTGGAAGCCGTGGCGGTCCTACGCAATGCACTACCTATGGAATCTGGAGGCCTGATGCCCCACACACGCATGGACAGTCCTATTGGGGAGCTGACGCTTGTGGCGTCCGACGCTGGCCTGCAGGCCATCTGGTGGCCCGACGATGTCCGGGCATTCGCTCTTGACGATCGCGACGACGAGCACCCGGTACTGGCGCAGACGCGCGCTCAGCTACAGGAGTACTTCGACGCCGGCCGACGCGAGTTCACCGTGGCGTTGGACGCGGCGGGGACGCCGTTTCAGCAGAGGGTGTGGGAGGTGCTGCGCGGGATCGAGTACGGGCACACCATCACGTACGGCGAACAGGCCCGACGGCTGGGAGATCCCCGCAAGGCCCGGGCGGTCGGGGCGGCGAATGGCCGCAATCCGATCAGCATCATCGTGCCCTGTCACCGGGTCGTGGGGGCGTCCGGCGCACTGACCGGGTTCGCGGGCGGGATGGCCGCTAAACGGTGGCTGTTGGACTTTGAAAGGGGCCAGGGCCAAGTCTTCCGATAATCCCTGCCTGCGACGCTGGGCGCGGCGACAGCGGCGGAGGCAACGGCTACTCCGGGTCCGCCACTGTGGACAACGTGATTCAGACGATCTCCGAACAAGGGCAGAATGCGGGTGAGACTTCGGCGGTAACTACTTGGATCGAGGGCGTGACCTCATGACTCTGACCTGTCCGACCTGCGCGCGGGAACTGCCGGTTGATACCGACGGAATGGTGCTTTGCGAGTGCGGCTTCCGGGCCTTCGCCGGGTACCTGCAGGAGTATCAATACCTGACGGCTCGCAGCGCATGGCTGCGCGAGCGCCTCGATGAAGGGGCGGGACCCCCTGATCCCACGGTAGCCAAGGCGTACGGAGTGTGGTCCGTGCCCGTGCCCCACGCCCCAACGCCGTCGACGTCACCCCAGACGCTGTTGGTGACGATCGGTGCCGGCCTCTTGATCGTGGCGGCCATCGTGTTCGTCGCAGTTGCCTGGGAGGTCATCGGCCCGTGGGGACAGATCGGCGCGCTGCTGGCTGTGACGGTCGTCACCACCGCTGCCGCGATCCTCACCCGGCGTCGTGCCCACCGCACCGCTGAGGCGCTGGCCGCGGTGTCGTTGGCCATGGGGCTCATCTGCGCGGTTGCGGCCCCGACCTTGGGCGCGCTGCCCAAAGCGTGGAGCGAACCACAATCGCCATACCTTCTGATCGCCTTCGGCACCGCCGTCGCCTGGGGTGTTCTGCTCGGACATCGTTTCGGCCTGCGTATGTGGACATGGTTCGGCTGGCTGCTGGTCCCTTCCCTGCTCGCCGCGGTGCTGGCCCTCACCCTGCAGAGGATCGACGACGATCACGTTTTGGTCACCATCTTCGGCGTGGCCTACCTCGCCCTCGGGGTGACTCTGGTGCAATTCGCTCGACCCCCGTACCCCTGGCCACCGCGGACCGCGGGTGGGCTGTGTCTGGCTGTGGCAGCGGGATTCACCGCTGTGGCGTTGACGTTCGACCCACCGGCCGGTGCGGTCTTCGTGATCGCAGCCGCGTTGCTGGCCGCGATTCTGGTCGGGGTGCCCTGGGCTGCCTGGCCGCTGGCTGGCCTGCTCCTCGCCGCAATAGGGCTGCTGCTCCCCGAGTCGGCGCTCATGGCGGGAGCCGTCGGGGTCGTTGGGACCGTCCTACTGTTCGCCGCGGCACGCACGAGCATCCCACTCGCCGCCCTGACCTCGGGCATTCTGTGGAGCATCTCCTTCGTCAGCGCCGACACGCAATCGCAGACGGTGCTGGCCAGTGTCGCGGGCCTGGGCCTGCTCGCCTTCTCCTTGGTCCGGGGGGCAGCGCCCCTGGCCTGGTTCGCAGCGGCCCTGCTGTGGCTCACCTATCTGAGAACCATCGAGGAGTCGCGCTTCTTCGAACAGGACTTGCTGGTCCTGGCCGCGTTGTTGCTGGTTGCCGGCCTGATCGCCCGCCGTGACGGCAGCCGGCATTCCGCCATCGTCTACGGACCGGCTGTGAGCGTGGCGCTGATCCCACCCGCGCTGCTGTCGTGGTTCGAGGTGTGGGAGCCAGCGGCCCTGATCCGGTTCGGCGTCGTCATGGTCGCGGGCACGGCTCTGCTCATCCTGGGCGCTCGCCGGCACATGCTGGGGCTGGTCGTTCCCGCGACCGCCGCCATCGTCATCACGGCCACCGCACAGATCTACACCACGCTGAGCCTGTTCCCGCGCTGGTTGGCCCTCGCCTTCGCCGGAGCCCTGCTCATCGCGATCGGCGCCCGTCTGGAGTGGGTGCGAGAGCGCGGTCGCGACACCGAGGAGTGGTTCCAGACGCTGAGATGACTCAGCGCAGCCGATAGCGACCCACCACACCCGCGTGGTCAGAATGCCAGAACCCGAAGGACTGCTCCCGGCCCGTCACCCACGTCCGCAGCCGCTTGACCCGCTTGGGTGTCGTGGTGACGATCTGATCCACGCGATGGTCGAACTCGCTGATATCGCCACCGGCCTGCAAGTCATCGGAGCTGGCGATGCAGCAGCTCAGCGGAGTGGTGGTGCCGATGTCGCGGAACCCGGCGCCGCGCAAGGCCTCGAACGCCTGCTCATCCCCGGGAACGAGGCCCGGCGAGTCCGAATTGAAGTCACCCACGGCGATCAGCGGGCCCTTGGCCCCGGCCATCGCCTTCGCGAACTCGCCAGCCTGCTTGGCACGGATGCTGGGGACCTGCGTGCGATCATCAAAGGCTTCGAGGTGGGTGTTGGCGAAAGTGAACCACGGTCCCTTGCCGACCTTGGCCTGCGTGGACAGCCAGCCCCGCAGCGAGGTGACCTTCACCCGGCCCGCCACCGTGACGCTGAACGAGTTCTTCTTCGTGTACTGGTTCCCGCGCTGATTCTTCACCTTCACGCGGGAGCCGACCCGCTTGAGGATCGCGTCGCGCATCGTCAGACGCATGTCCTTGTCAGCGCCGTACAGGCCTGTACCGGGATTTGCATCCGTGTCCGTGGGTGCCTCGAAGTCGAATTCGTCCTGGACCTTGACCACCTCGTACTGCACCGGACCCTTATTGATCTGCTTCAGCAGGATCTTCAGGAAGTCCTGGTACACCCTGGACGCGGTTGGTTTCTGCTCCAGCACGGCGTTGATGTTGACCGGCCCCTCCCGCCACAGAGCCACCTCCTGCAGGCCGATCAAATCGGGTTTGCGGCTCTGGATCTCCTCGGCAAGGCCCTTGGCCCGCTTCGGGAAGTTGGTCGACTCCAACTGCCGGAAGATCTGCCCAGCAGCATCGATGAATTCCGTCGTACCACCGGCCCGCAGGGCGGGGCCGAGATCCGCCCCGAGGAAGACGTTGCGGGTCATCACGGTCACGTTGTCAGCCGCGCTGGCGGTGCCCACCCCGGTGAGGGTCAGGGCACCGGCCACACCGGCGATCAGCAGAGTGCGCATCTCCGCACGATAGAACACTCGCGGCTGCCGAGGAGGGCAGACGTGCGTCAGACCAGGACGAGCTGGTCGTCGACCTCGTCCACGGTGATCGTGTCACCGTCGCGTACGTCCCCGGAGAGAATCGCCCGCGCCAACTGATCGCCAATCTCCTTCTGCACGAGCCGACGCAACGGACGGGCTCCATAGATGGGGTCGAACCCGTGGTCTGCGAGCCACCTCTTCGAGGCGTCGGTAACCACCAGAGTCATCCGCCGGCCATCGAGTCTGCGCTGCATCGCGTCCACCTGCAGGTCCACGATCTGCACGAGTTCACTCTTGTCCAGGGGCTGGAACATGACGACATCGTCGAGCCGGTTGAGGAACTCCGGCTTGAACGACTGCCGCACCACCGCCATCACCTGTTCCTGCCGCTGCTCGTAGGGCACGGTCTGGTCGATGAGGAACTGCGAGCCCATGTTGGACGTGAGCACCAGGATGGTGTTGCGGAAGTCCACCGTGCGACCCTGACCGTCGGTGAGGCGACCGTCGTCGAGTACCTGCAAGAGGATGTCGAACACCTCAGGGTGGGCCTTCTCCACCTCGTCGAGCAGCACCAGGCTGTACGGACGGCGCCGCACTGCCTCCGTGAGCTGGCCACCCTCCTCATAGCCCACGTACCCAGGGGGTGCACCGACCAGCCGGGCCACCGAATGCTTCTCCGAGTACTCACTCATATCGATGCGGATCATGGCCCGCTCGTCGTCGAACAGGAACTCCGCGAGAGCCTTGGCCAGTTCGGTCTTCCCGACTCCGGTCGGGCCGAGGAGGAGGAACGAGCCCGTGGGGCGATCGGGGTCGGCGATGCCGGCGCGGGTGCGGCGCACGGCGTCCGAGACGGCCCGTACGGCCTGCTCCTGACCGATGACCCGCTTGCCGAGTTCCTCCTCCATGCGCAGCAGCTTCTCGGTCTCGCCTTCCATCAGGCGCCCGGCCGGGATGCCGGTCCACGCGCCCACTACTTCGGCGATGTCCTCGGCGGTGACCTCCTCGCTGACCATGCCGGGCTGGCCGCCGCCGGCAGACTCCAGTTCGCGCTCGAGCTCGGGCAGTTCTCCGTACTGGATGCGGGCCGCCTGCTCCAGGTCACCGTCGCGGATGGCGCGATCGGCGATGTTACGCAACTCATCGATCCGGATCTTCATGTCGCCGATGCGATCCAAGTTGGCCTTCTCAAGGTCCCAACGAGAGCGAAGCGCCCGCAGGTCCTCCTCCTTGTCAGCCATCTCCGCCTGCAGTTTCGCCAGCCGCTCGACCGAGGCTGGGTCGGTCTCCTTGGCCAGTGCCAGCTCCTCCATCTTCATCCGGTCCACCTGGCGTTGGAGCTTGTCGATCTCCTCCGGGCTCGAATCGATCTCCATGCGCAACCGCGATGCGGCCTCATCGACGAGGTCGATCGCCTTGTCGGGCAGGAAACGCGCTGTGATGTACCGGTCGGACAGCGTCGCCGCAGCGACCACCGCGGCATCGGCGATGGCCACCTTGTGGTGGGCTTCGTACTTCTCCTTGAGCCCGCGCAGGATCGCAATCGTCTCCTCGACACTGGGCTCCCCCACGAGGACCTGCTGAAAACGCCGCTCGAGCGCAGGGTCCTTCTCGATGTGCTGGCGGTACTCGTCGAGAGTGGTGGCCCCGACCATCCGCAACTCGCCGCGCGCGAGCATCGGCTTGAGCATGTTGCCGGCATCCATGGCACCTTCACCACTGGCGCCCGCCCCGACGACCGTGTGCAACTCGTCGATGAATGTGATGATCTGCCCGTCCGAGCCCTGAATCTCCTCGAGGACCGCCTTGAGCCGCTCCTCGAACTCACCCCGGTACTTCGCGCCTGCGACCATACCTGGCAGGTCCAGTGAGATCAGGGTCTTGTTCTTCAACGATTCGGGCACGTCCCCGGCGACGATGCGCTGGGCCAGACCTTCGACGACAGCGGTCTTTCCGACCCCCGGCTCGCCGATCAGCACCGGGTTGTTCTTGGTGCGCCGGCTCAGCACCTGCACCACCCGCCGGATCTCGGCGTCCCGGCCGATGACTGGGTCAATCTTGCCGTCGCGGGCGCGCTCAGTGAGGTCGACGCCGTACTTCTCCAAGGCCTGGAAGCTGGCTTCCGGATCCTGACTGGTCACTCGCCGGTCACCGGTGACCTTGTTCAGGGCGTCGAGCAACTTGGGCGGCTCGACGGGCAGCAACTCAGGCTGCTTCTCGGCAATGCCGATCAGTAGATGCTCGGTGGAAATGTAGGCGTCACCGCGCTGAGCGGCGAGGTCTTCAGCGGCTTTGAGAACCGCGTGCATAGTACGGGCGAGGGAGGGCTGACCCATGCTCGAACCCGAGGCCGCGGGCAGACCCAACAGGGCGCGGCGGACATCGGCGTCGAGCGCCTGCCGGTTGACACCCACAGTGTCGAGCAGGCTGGTGGCGATCCCCTCACCCTGGGCAAGCAATGCGTGCAACAGGTGCGCAGGGGTCACTTCGGAGTGACCGTCGGCGGCGGCTTGCCTGATCGCGGCACCGAGGGCTTCCTGCGCTTTAGAGGTGAATTCCATATTCCTAATTGTCCCCACTTCTGTAGTTCATGTCAATAACCTTGAGCCTCTTCCTATCAAGGTTGGCGTTGTCTCATACAGAAGCCCGCCGGGGTCCCCAGCGGGCTTCCAAGGAAGGTGGACTCCATCAGGCTCTTCGGCCCCGGTAGACCACCAGCGCAGTCGACCGCTCGTGATGCTCGTACTTCGTCAAACGTTCACGCAACGAGCGCACCTCATCCTCGAGATCAAGCACCCTTCGGATGCCCTCCAGGTTGAGCCCGGCTTCGCTGAGTTGTTGAACCTTGTCCAGGCGCTCGATGTCACGCATGCTGTAGAGCCGGTACCGCCCCGAGCGCTGCGGAGTGACCAGACCGAGCCGGTCGTACTGCCGCAGCGTCTGCGGGTGCAGCCCGGACAGTTGGGCCGCGATGGAGATTACGTATGCGGGAAAGTTCTCATCCATTGCTCATCGCCTTCCGATACTTCTCGATGGCCTCGCGGGCCTCGTCGTTCAAGTCGGACGGGACGGTGACGGTCACGGTGGCGAGCAGGTCGCCTTTGGTCCCGTCCTTGCGCGGGGCCCCTTCGCCGCGGATGCGGAAGGTGCGGCCATTGCTGGTGCCCTGCGGCAACTTCAAAGTCTTCGATCCGCCGAGTGGCAGCGGAATCTTGACCTGACCGCCGAGCGCCATATCGTCGAAGGACGCAGGCACCGAGACGGTGATGTTGTCCTCCATGCGCGTGAACTGGCTGTCGCCGGCCACATGCACGGTTATGATGAGGTCGCCATTGTGGCCGCCACGTTCACCCGGGGCGCCCTTACCGCGCAGCCTGACCTTCTGGCCGTCGCGTACTCCTGCGGGGATCCGGGCATTCACCAGGTTGCTGCTGGCAGCCCGGCCGGAGCCGTGGCAGCGTGCACACGGATTGTCCACGACCAGACCCCTGCCATGGCAGTGCGGGCACGGCTCGGCAAAGGCGAAGCCACCCGCGTTGCGGCTCGACATGCCGGTCCCTTCACAATCGGGGCACACCCGCGGCACGGTGCCTGACTTCGCACCGGTGCCGGCGCAATCGGGACAGGCGTCCTCGCTGGTGAGACGCAGTTGGGTCGTCAGACCCTTCAGCGACTCCGGGAACGAGACGTTGATCTCAGCCTCAATGTCCTGTCCACGGCGAGCCTGCTCGCGCGCCCCTCGGCGGTTGAACAGCCCGGACAGGGTCTCGCCGAAGTCGCCGGCGTTTCCACCGGCCCGGCGGAAGATGTCCCCGAAGTCGAACTCGGGACCGGTCCCCGCTGAACCCGGCATCCGGAATCCACCCCCGGCAGCCATCTTCCGGGTCTCGTCGTACTCCTGGCGCTTCGTCGGGTCGGACAGCACATCATTGGCCTCCGACACCTCCTTGAAACGCTCAGCAGCCTTCGGGTCCGGGTTGGTGTCCGGGTGAAGCTCGCGCGCCAGCTTGCGGTAGGACTTCTTGATCGTGGCAGCGTCGGCGTCCTTGGGAACACCCAGCGTCTTGTAGTAGTCCTTCTCCATGTAGTCCTTCACACTCATCGGTGTCCCTCCTCTCTGCTGCTCACCGAACGCCTATTCCTCAACGCCTACCCGCGCCGGGCGCAGGACCCGACCCCGGAACTCATAACCGACGCTGAAAACCATCGACACGGTCGGCTGCTCGAGGTCATTGCCAGCATTGTGCGTCATTGCCTCGTGGATCATCGGGTCGAAAGCATCACCCACGGCGCCGAAGGCCACCAGCCCAAGCTTCGACGTGGTCGCCTCCAACTGATCGCCGACACTCTTGAGTGCCCCCGCGTACTCGTCGTGAGCCTTCGCCCGTCCGAGGTCGTCCAGGATCGGCAGCAACTCCCCGACCACCGCTGCGGCGGCCAGATCGTTCATGGCCTCCCGGTCGCGGTCCACGCGCTTGCGGTAGTTGGCGTACTCAGCGGTCACCCGCTGCAGGTCGGCCGTCAACTCGGCCACCTTCGCGGTCTCGCTGAGGGCACCCACCGGCTCATCGGCCGGCGGGGCCGGGGCCGCCTGCGGTGAGGCGGCCCCTTCCCGCACCTGACCCGTTTCGGGGTCGATGCGCCGTTTGTCGGTGACCCGCACGCCTTCCTCAGCGGCAGGGTCCTGATCGAACTGGCTCACTTATTCTCATCCTCATCGATGATCTCGGCGTCCACGACGTCCTCATCGTCGGCCTTGGCCTGACCGGTTCCGGCGTCGCCGGCAGAAGCCTGCTGCTGGTACAGCGCCGCACCGAGGGCCTGGCTGGCAGTCGCGACCTTCTCGACCGCAGTCTTGATGGCGGC
Organism: Actinomycetes bacterium; assembly: GCA_029779995.1. Next base: position 37,406 of record JAKOZM010000145.1, on the reverse strand, counting down.
CACGTCAGCGCCCTCCAGCGCCTTCTTCAGCTCGGCCAGCGGCTCGTCGACGTTGGCCTTGGCGTCAGCCGGGACCTTGTCGGCGTTGTCGGCCAGGAACTTCTCCGTCTGGTACACCAACTGCTCGGCGCCGTTGCGGGTCTCGGCCTCCTCCTTGCGCTTGCGGTCCTCCTCGGCGTGCGTCTCCGCCTCCGCCATCATGCGCTCGATATCGTCCTTGGGCAGCGCCGAACCACCGGTGATGGTCATCGACTGCTCCTTGTTTGTGCCCAGATCCTTGGCGGTCACGTGCACGATGCCGTTGGCGTCGATGTCGAAGGTGACCTCGATCTGCGGCACACCACGCGGCGCCGGCGGCAGGCCGGTCAGCTCGAACGTGCCGAGCTTCTTGTTGTAGGCGGCCATCTCGCGCTCACCCTGGAACACCTGGATCAGCACCGAGGGCTGATTGTCGTCAGCCGTCGTGAAGATCTCGGAGCGTTTGGTCGGGATCGTCGTGTTGCGCTCGATCAGGCGGGTCATGATGCCGCCCTTGGTCTCGATACCCAGGCTCAGCGGGGTAACGTCGAGCAGGAGCACGTCCTTGACCTCGCCCTTGAGCACACCGGCCTGCAGAGCAGCACCCACGGCGACGACCTCGTCCGGGTTCACACCCTTGTTGGGGTCCTTTCCGCCGAGCTCTTTGACCATGTCAACAACAGCTGGCATGCGGGTGGAGCCACCGACCAGCACGATCTGGTCGATCTGACTGGCATTCACACCGGCATCCTTGAGCACCTGCTCGAAGGGTTTGCGGGTGCGGTCGAGCAGGTCCTGGGTCAGCTTCTGGAACTGTGCCCGGGTGATGGTCTCGTCCATGAACAACGGGTTCTTCTCCGCGTCCACGGTGATGTAGGGCAGGTTCACGCTCGTCTGCTGCGAGCTGGACAGTTCGATCTTGGCCTTCTCCGCAGCCTCGCGGATGCGCTGCATCGCCATCTTGTCCTTGGTCAGGTCGATGCCGTTGGCATGCCGGAACTGACCCACGAGGTGGTCCACCAGAGCGTTGTCCCAATCGTCGCCACCGAGGTGGTTGTCACCATGGGTCGCTTTGACCTCGACCACGCCATCGGCGATCTCCAGCAGGGACACGTCGAACGTGCCGCCACCGAGGTCGAACACCAGGATGGTCTCTTCCTTGTCGACCTTCTCCAAGCCGTAGGCCAGAGCCGCAGCGGTCGGTTCGTTGATGATGCGCAGAACGTTTAGACCTGCGATGTCGCCGGCCTCTTTGGTGGCCTGGCGCTGGGAGTCATTGAAGTAGGCGGGGACAGTGATCACCGCATCGGTGACGGGTTCGCCCAGGTAGGCCTCCGCATCACGCTTCAACTTCTGCAGCACGCGGGCGCTGATCTCTTGCGCGGTGTACTTCTTGCCGTCGATGTCGACGTTCCAGGTCGTGCCCATGTGGCGCTTGACGCTACGGATCGTCCGATCGGCGTTGGTGACGGCTTGACGCTTGGCGACCTCGCCGACCAGCACCTCACCGTTCTTGGCGAAGGCGACGATGGACGGGGTCGTCCGGGCGCCTTCGGCGTTGGCGATGACGGTGGGTTCGCCACCTTCGAGAACCGCGACGACAGAGTTCGTGGTTCCCAGGTCAATGCCTACTGCACGTGACATTTATGTTCCTCCATGTTTGGGATTGAGGGCTTTCTGGTTTCCAGTGTGACGTACAGAGTGGGATCTGTCAACAAGTATGAGCGGGTTTGACTCAATGTTCTGGCCAGGTGCCGGTGCCGGCTTCTGTGGTCGCGGTTCGAGGGGACACGGCGGTTGCGTCCGGGTCAGCCGTTCGTCCCGAGTACATCGGTTCGGCGTATCCCGGCCCGATTTGACGAACGCCTGTACCGCGGACGAACGCCTGACTCCGGCAGGCGCGGAAGCGTCACTACTGTGTGCACATCTACGCTGGGCGACATGGTGTTCAAGGCAGTGGGCGACCGCAAGCCATACCCGGAGCACGGGCTCACGCTCACAGACTGGGCGGACCTGCCGCCGCGCCAGGTCCGCATCGAGGAACTCATCACCACGAAGTCCCACCTGGATCTGCACAACCTGCTCAGCGAGGACAGTACTTTCTACGGGGATCTGTTCGCTCACGTGGTGCGATGGGACGGCAACCTCTATCTGGAAGACGGCCTGCACCGGGCCGTCCGCGCCGCTCTCCAGCAACGACCCATGCTGCACGCGAGGGTCCTGGACCTCGACGACGCGGACCGTCCAGCTGGCTAACGGCTGCCCCTCGCCTGATTCCGTTTGCTGGTGGGTGCGCAGGTGACTGAGGACGCTGCCCCGTATCCTGGTGTGCGGTGGCGTGTCCGAGCGGCCAAAGGAGCACGCCTCGAAAGCGTGTGTGGGGGCAACTCCACCGTGGGTTCGAATCCCACCGCCACCGCCAATGAGTAGAGGCTCCGGGCTTGCCCGGGGCCTCTACTCATTGGCGGTCGTTGTGGGGTTCGGGAGGAGGGCCACGCCATTGGCCCGACGGTTCCCACCGCCACTTGGGGTTCGGGAGGAGGGCCACGCCAGTGGCCCGACGGTTTCCACCGCCACTGTGGGGTTCGCCGACGAGCAACCCTCAGCCGACGCAAGACTGTGCAATTTGAACAACGGCGTTGTCCATATTGCACAGCTTTCCGCGTGGTCGACCAGAACCTCCGCCGCTGATTCTCAGGGCCGCCGGGGGAACTGCTCAAAGTCGGGCGTTCGTTTGGCCTTGAACGCTTCCCGGCCCTCCTGGGCTTCGGCCGTCCCATAGAACAAGAGGTTGGCGTCGTGAGCCAATTGCTGAATGCCCGCGTATCCATCCTCGTGAGCGTTGAAGCTCAACTTCGACAGGCGCAGCGCCCATGGCGACAATTGCAGCATCTCCCGGCACCACGCCACGGTTTCCGCCTCCAGCTGCGCCAGGGGCACGACCGTGTTGACCAGACCCATCTCCAACGCCTGGGCGGCGTCATACTGCCGGCACAGGAACCAGATCTCCTTGGCCTTCTTCGGGCCGACCAGATCAGCCAGAATCGAGGCGCCGTACCCGCCGTCGAACGATCCGACCTTCGGTCCGACCTGGCCGAACCGGGCGTTGTCAGCGGCGATGGTCAAGTCGCAGACAAGGTGCAGGACGTGACCTCCCCCGATCGCCCAGCCGGCCACCATCGCAACGATCGGCTTGGGGCAGCGGCGCATGGCCACGTGCAGATCCGTGACGTGGAATCGACCCGTGGCCGCCTCGTCCGTCTTATAGCCTGAATCCCCACGCACGCGCTGATCGCCGCCCGAGCAAAAGGCCTTGTCGCCGGCCCCCGTCAGAATGATGACGCCCACCCGCTCGTCCTCCCGCGCCCGCGTCAGCGCATCGGAGACCTCGATCAGAGTCTGCGGGCGAAAGGCGTTGTGCACCTCCGGCCGGTTGATCGTGATCTTGGCGATACCGTCCTGGGTGGTGGAGTAGATGATGTCGGTGTAGTCCCCGCTGTCCGTCCACAGAATGTCGCTCACCTGACCATTGTTCAGGCCATCGCATGAACGCCCGTCCCCTGGGTATCCGTGGGCGGCGATGGACGTGCTGACGCGCTGCAGTCGCGGGACTGACCTCCCTGTTCGGTAGGCCGCCGATCGTCACTGGCTGAGTGGACGCAGGCCTTCAACCGCGGGATAGCAGAACCTGTCGCCATGGGTGAAGGCGAAAGCACCCTGCCCCAGCGTGCCCCGGCAGGAGCAGGCGCCACCACGCTCGGTGCGCAACGTCCAGCGCAGCAAAGCGATGAAGAAGACTCCCGTCACGAGGAGATAGACGCCGAGAAAGGCGATCAGAACGGCCATCCGAATACTCCTCCGTCGTGCGGTACTCGAACAGCCTCTGCCAGATCGCAACAGCCCGCAACCGCTCCCAGGTCAGCCGAACGGACCAGGTTCGGCGCGCGCCCCGCGTTCGGCTACTGGGGCGAAGGCCCGGGCGCACGCGACGATGCCCAGGGCCACTGCCACGAGAACAGCGAAGCCGACCCGCAGATCCCACAGCTCACCGATGATTCCCACCAGCGGCGCCCCGAGCACGAACCCGACGTAGTTGCCGACGTTGACCCGGGCGACCGCTACGCCGGAATCGGCAGGGTCATGCTCTGCGGCGGCTACGAAGGCCAGTGGCAGGATCGGGCTGATACCCACGCCAACCACCGCAAAACCAGCAATCGCCACCAGCGAGGTGGGGGCCACGGCCACCATCACCAAACCGGCCGCCGCCAACGTCCCGGCAGCGGCGATCATCGCCGGGGCGCCGGTGCGAACCACGATCCGGTCGGTGACAGAGCGGCCTGCCAGCAGACAGACGGCATACGCCGCGTAAGCCAGCGCAGCTACCGATTCGCTGGCCCCCAGCACATCCGTGAGGTCCAATGCGGACCAGTTGGACACCGAGGAGTCAATGACGAAGGCTGCCACGACAGCGGCGAAAAACACCAGCAGCGGTCGCCAGGGGACGCTCGAGGTGGCCGCCAGCGGATCGGGCCCGGCGCTGTCGGCCGTTGCTGAGCGCACGTATCCCCGCGACGCGATCAACCCGACAGGGATGAGGACAGCCGCGATCGCCGCGAAGAAGGCCACCAGCGGCAGGGACGTGCTGGCCGCGACGGACGCGAGCAGCGCGCCCAGGATCGCGGCCAGACTCCACCAGGCGTGGAACGAGGCCATCACACTGCGCCGCAGCCGAGCCTGCACCCCGATGCCCTGCATGTTCATCGTCGCGTCCACACTGCCCAGACCGATTCCCAACGCCACCAGCGCAACGACCAACGCTGGTACGGTCGGCGCCGCACCGACCGCGACGAGTGCCCCCGCCACGAGAACCGCACACCACCGCAGCAGACGATGACTTCCGCAACGCACCGAGAGCACACCCGCGGCCACGCTGCCCACGCCGGCCACGATGGGGACAACCGCCAGTAGCAGCGCCAGCTGCCCCTCGGTGAAGCCGAACCGGTCCGAGAGAGCCGGGATCCGGGTGACCAGGGCGGCAAAGGCGAAGCCCTGGCAGAAGAACGCGGTGCTGACCGCTGCCCGCTGCGTCATCGCCGACCGCGGAAGAAGTCGGTGAGCAGTGCCGAGCATTCCGCCTCCCGGACGCCGGCCACCACCTCGACCTGGTGGTTCAGCCGGGGATCGCGGACGACGTCCCATAGCCCTCCCACAGCACCCGCCTTGTCGTCAAAGGCACCGAACACCAGCCGGTCGACCCGCGCCAGGACGGCGGCCCCGGCGCACATCGTGCAGGGCTCCAGAGTCACCGCAAGCGTGCAGCCGGTGAGCCGCCAGTCGCCACGGCGACGACCCGCCTCCCGTAGCGCCAGAATCTCGGCGTGGGCGGTCGGGTCACTGTCGTGTTCACGACGATTGACGCCGGTGCCCAGAACCTGGCCACCCGCATCGATCACAACAGCCGCGATCGGCATTTCCAAACCGGGCTGCTGGGCCAACTCCAACGTCAAGCCCAGAGCGTCCTGGGGGGTCACGAACTCACAATGCCGAAAAGGCGGTCCCCCGCGTCACCTAGGCCGGGCACGATGAAGCCCTGCTCGTTCAGCCGCTCATCGACGCAGGCCGTGACGAGGGTGACGTTCATCCCCTCGGTCTCCTTCTCCAACCGCTCGATCCCCTCCGGGGCCGCCAGCAGGGTCACGATCGTGATGTCGGTGGCACCTCGGTTCCAGACAACGTGGAGGGCGTCGGCGAGACTCCCGCCCGTGGCCAGCATCGGGTCCACGACGTAGACCTGCCGGCCAGTCATGTCGGCGGGCATGCGATCTGCGTAGATGGTGGGTTGCAGCGTGTGTTCGTCACGAAGCATGCCGAGGAAGCCCACCTCCGCGCTGGGAAGCAGGCGCACCATGCCTTCCATCATCCCGAGACCGGCGCGCAGGATCGGGATGAGAATGGGTGGCGGGTCAGCCAGCGCCACACCCGTCGTCGAGGTGAGGGGGGTGTCGACCCCGACCGGCACCACCCGGATCCCTCGGGTGGCCTCGTAGGCGAGCAGCGTCACCAGTTCGTCGGCCAGACGACGGAAGGTGGGGCTGTCCGTCTCCTTGTTGCGCAACAGGGTCACCTTCTGGGCGATCAGCGGATGATCGGCGACGAACGTGTGCATACCTCGAATCGTGGCACAAGAGGCTGCTCGTTCATGGGCGAGTCGCGATGATCGAGGTCGTTACCGGCATTCATGGCAGCCGGCCTACTGCGGCAATGGGCAGAAGGTGCGATTTCTCGCGGCGTGTCGCAGCAACAACCGCCTAATGGCTCATCGTCGCCACCGCAGACGGGCCGATCCGACACCTCCCGCACAGCGCGTCTCGCCGGCGATCCCTGCGCTACCGTTCCCATACCCTCATCGCCAAGGAGCTCCTCATGACGACCCCACCCCCACCGCCTCCGCCCAACTTCGGCCCGCCACCGGGCGGGTCGCCTGGCATGCCGCCGAGCGCCGGCACCAACGGCCTGGCGATCGGCTCCCTGGTCCTGAGCCTGCTCGGCCTCTTCTGCGGCATCGGCTCAATCGTGGGCGTCATCCTGGGGTTCATCGCCCGGGGCCAGATCAAGCGCACCGGGCAGGGGGGCGATGGCATGGCACTGGCCGGCATCATCATCGGAATCGTGACGCTGGCCATCAGCATCGCGGTCTCCGTCTGGGTCGTCTCGAGCAGCGGATCCTGACCCGCGATCACAGCCGGTACTGCTGGAAGAACTCCCACATCAGGCTGCTCGCATCGACCCGGCCCTTCGGCCAGACGTGCTTGCCCCCGTGCAGCGTGTAGAACTGCACCTGCTTGCCCCCCGCACAGGTGTCCCACGTGCGCAGGCTGACTCCGGGCACGAATACGGACTTCACCAACTGGCGGCACTGATCTCTGCGCGCCCACTGCCGCATCGTCGTTATGGCGTCTGGGGCAGTGGCCGTCGATGCAGTGCGGCCACCGATGAACGGCACCACGGGATCCGCACTGCCATGAAAGGCCAGTAGCGGCACCGGGTCCGGGTCGGCGCACTTGGGCATGTAGATCTCGAATCCGACACCAGCGAAGGCCGCGAACCGGCGGGGTTCGGCGCATGCCTGCAGGAACGTCATGGCTGAGCCCATCGACATTCCGGAGGCATAGGTTCGCCCCGGGTCATCGCACAGGAGGTTATCCAGGATGCGGTTCGTGAAGGCCGTGTCCGGTCCCCCGAAATCCCACTTCCCTGAACGCGCCTGCGGGGCGACCACGACGACCCCGTGAGCATCAGCCACGTCCTGGAATACGACGACCTGGGACAGCGCCCTCTGCAGACGCCCGTGGTAACTCACGATCGTGGGAGCGGCCGAATCCGCACCGACCGGGATGTACACCTTGTACGGGCGACCCTGCACGAAACCGGTGTGCAGGCCAGGTGTACAGGACGGGGTCTGCGTGGGCGGGACCGGTGCTGCACTCGTCAGCGCCGCCAATGACCCGGCAGCAGCCAGCGCCGCGACCCAACCCCGCATGCCTCAAGTGTGCGGGCGCCGGGACTCCGTGTACACCGGACGGTCGGGGCGGAAAGGTTACCCGCGAGTAACCGCCACAGCGTGCACACGCTACGTTCTAACTACCCGCGATGCGAGGAGGGTCCGTCGTGCGTATTGGTATTCCCCGTGAATCCAAACCCGGTGAGCGCAGAGTCGCCGCCACCCCGAAAACCGTTGAACAAGTGATCAAACTCGGTTACACCGTGACGCTGGAGCCCGGCGCCGGCGACGGAGCCAGTTTCGACGATGCGGCATTCGTCGCTGCCGGAGCCGACATCGGTGACGCCTGGTCGGCGGACATCCTGATGAAGATCAACGCCCCGACTGACGCTGAGATCGAGCGCCTTCACGACGGCCAATTCCTCATGAGCCTGCTGGCGCCCGCTCTCAACCCCGATCTGGTCGCCCGATTGCAGGCCAAGGGCGTCACCGCCATGGCCATGGATGCCGTGCCCCGGATCTCCCGTGCCCAAGCCCTCGACGTCCTCAGCTCCATGGCCAACATCGCCGGCTACCGCGCCGTGATCGAGGCAGCCAACGAGTTCGGGTCGCTGTTCACCGGGCAGGTGACGGCGGCCGGGAAGGTCCCACCAGCCAAGGTGCTGGTGATCGGAGCTGGCGTGGCTGGCCTGGCCGCCATCGGCACGGCCAACAGCCTCGGCGCGATCGTGCGCGCCTTCGACGCCCGGCCCGAGGTCGCCGAGCAGGTCGAATCGATGGGTGCCGAGTTCCTGCGCATCGATGTCGAGGAGACGGGCCCCAGCGCGACGGGTTACGCCAAGGAGATGGGCGAGGACTTCAACCGCAAGGCCGCGCAACTCTACGCCGAGCAGGCCAAAGACGTCGACATCGTCATCACCACTGCGCTCATCCCCGGCAAACCGGCACCCCGGTTGCTCACCGAGGAGATGGTCGCCTCGATGAAGCCCGGCAGTGTGGTGGTGGACATGGCCGCTGCCAACGGCGGCAACGTCGCCGGGTCGCGGGCCGACGAGCGGGTGGTGACCCCGAACGGCGTGATCATCCTCGGCTACACGGATCTGCCGGGCCGGCTGCCAACACAGGCCTCGCAACTGTTCGGAACGAACCTGGTCAACCTGCTCAAACTCGCAACGCCGGACAAGGACGGTGAGTTCGTCCTCAACCTGGACGACGAAGTGATCCGGGGAATGACGGTGTGCACCGGCGGCGACCTGCTGTGGCCGCCACCCCCGATCTCCGTGACGGCCGCACCGGTCCAACAGGCACCACCCCCGCCGCCCGAACCACCCAAGCCGCCGATGAGCGACGCGAAGAAGCTCGGCCTCATGGGGGCGGCAGCCGCAGTCTTCCTGCTGCTCTCCGCCTTCTCCCCTGAGCCTTTCCTCGGGCACTTCATGGTGTTCGCCCTCGCGGTCGTCATCGGGTTCTACGTGATCGGCAACGTGCACCATGCGCTGCACACGCCCCTGATGAGCGTCACCAACGCGATCTCCGGGATCATCCTGGTGGGCGCGCTCCTACAAGTCGGCCACGAGGACCTGTGGGTCTCTGTGCTGGCATTCATCGCGATCCTGGTGGCCAGCATCAACGTGTTCGGTGGCTTCACCGTCACCGCACGAATGTTGCAGATGTTCCGGCGGGAGGACGCCCGATGAGCCTGACACTGGTCCAAGGCGCCTACATCGTCGCCGCGCTGCTCTTCATTCTGGCGCTGGCCGGGCTGAGTAAACACGAGAGTGCCCGCATGGGCAACCGCTACGGCATCTTCGGTATGGCCATCGCTTTGATCGTGACGATCATCGCGGCGACCGGCGGGGTGAACGGCGTGGGAGAGTCCAACGACATCGACGGCAGCGGGCTGGTCGGTCTCGGGTTGATCGCCGCTGCCATGGCGATCGGGGCAGCCATCGGAATCTGGCGCGCGCGCAGCGTGGAGATGACCGGCATGCCCGAACTCATCGCCATGCTGCACTCCTTCGTCGGCCTGGCCGCCGTGCTGGTCGGCTGGAACTCTTCCTATGAGACCGATGTGCCGTACCCGGGCATCCACGACGGCGAGGTCTTCGTCGGGGTCTTCATCGGTGCCGTCACCCTGACGGGGTCGATCGTCGCCTACCTGAAACTGGCCGGCAAGATCAACAGCGCGCCGCGGATGCTGCCCGCGCACAACGCGGTCAACCTCGGGATCATCCTCGTCTTCTTCGGCATGACCGCGGCCTACATCATGGTGCCGCGCGACGACATGCTACTGCGGCAGTCACTGCTCGGGGTCATGACAGTGCTAGCGCTGTTCCTCGGCTGGCACCTGGTGTCCTCCATCGGTGGCGGCGATATGCCCGTCGTGGTGTCGATGCTCAACTCGTACTCCGGATGGGCGGCGGCTGCGGCTGGCTTCCTGCTGAGCAACGATCTGCTGATCATCACCGGTGCGCTGGTGGGATCCTCCGGTGCCTATCTGTCCTACATCATGTGCCGGGCGATGAACCGTTCGTTCATCTCGGTGATCGCCGGCGGGTTCGGCGTGGAGGCAGGCACCGTCGCCGGCGACACGGATTACGGAGAGCATCGCGAAATCACCGCCGAGGGTGCCGCCGAAATGCTCGCGGACGCGCACGAAGTCCTCATCACGCCCGGTTACGGGATGGCGGTGGCGCAGGCCCAATATCCGGTGGCCGAGTTGACGCGGCAGTTGCGCGAGCGGGGCGTGAACGTACGTTTCGGCATCCACCCGGTCGCAGGACGCCTGCCCGGTCACATGAACGTGCTGCTCGCCGAGGCCAAAGTCCCCTACGACATCGTGCTGGAGATGGACGAGATCAACGAGGACTTCCCGGACACCGACGTGGTGCTGGTGATCGGTGCGAACGACACGGTCAACCCGGCTGCGATCGATGAGCCGAGTTCCCCGATCGGCGGGATGCCGGTTCTGCACGTGTGGGAGGCGAAGAACGTGATCGTGTTCAAGCGATCGATGGCCACAGGCTACGCGGGGGTGCAGAACCCGCTGTTCTTCAAAGAGAATTCGCAGATGCTGTTCGGGGATGCGAAGGACCGCGTCGAGGACATCATCAAGGCCCTGTGATCGCGCTGCGGACCTTGGCGTCCCCGGGACCTGTTGTCTACACTGGGCCGATGAAAACTGCCGCCTCACTGGTCGTGATCAGCAGTCTCGGTCTGCTGCTCTCGGTCGCACCCACCGCCAGCGCCGCGTCCCCGACGAACTGCACCGCGCTGCAGAAGCAGGCCGCCAAAGCGGCGAAGAAGGGCCAGAAAGCCAAAGCGAAGCGCCTGCGTCAACAGGCTCGTACCTGTAAGCAGGCGGCCACCGTCCGGACGGCTCTGGCCGGATACACCTTCACCGGGACCCGCGGTGACGGCCAAGCGGTGTCCGTCACCCTGTGTGCAGACGGACGCTGGCAGAGCAAGACCGGGTCGCGGCCAGTGGCGATCTCGACCGGAACGACCTGGTTGGTACGGTCCCTCAGGTATTCCAACGGGACCCAGTGGGTCACACAGGTCGCTGAGAATGCCGACCGGCGCGCCGGCGGCTGGAGCATCGGAATGGCGCGTGCGGGCGACGCCTTCCAGGTCGGGATTGCGTCCTTCGATGAGGTCAGCGACCTCGGACCCGTGACGCGCACCGACGGTGCCGCTGTGTGCGCCACTCTCTAGTTCGCGAGTGTGGGCTCATCACGGCCGGCAATGTGTCGTGTCGGCAAGGCTCCGCACGCGGGGTGGCCCGATGCGGAGTTTTGCCGAATAGTGCCGGGACAAATCAGGTCATAAAGGGCGTTTGATCAGCACATCGCCGCACGCAACGTGCCAGTGGCCGAAGAGTTGCGCAGTTTTGCCGACACCGCCGACAAGCACTCGCTTTCAACCGGTCGGGCCTACCCATCTACACAAGACCGATCAGGGGCGCGATCAGCACCTTGATGATCATGGCTGCTGGATACACCAAGGCGTATCCCAGGCTCACGCGCGGGTCGGAGGTCGTGCGGTCGTTGGCGAAGGCCAACACGGCGGGCTGGGTCTGCGAGCCGCCCATCGCACCGGACAACGTGGGGCCACTGAGTCCACCCCAGCGGGGACCGAGGAGGCGCAGCATCAGGGCGGCAAATCCCGTGACGATCAGCCCCACCACGAACAGTCGCGGTCCGACATCGGTCTGCAACGCCGCCACCAGTTTCGAACCCGACGTCGAGCCGGCGTAGGCGAGGAAGGCGAGCATCCCGTACTGGCCCAGCGCGTTCGCCGTCGGGAAGGGCACTGACCACAGAATTGGGCCGGTCCGGTGCAACCTGCCCAGCACCAGCCCAGCCACCAGCGCCCCACCGGCGATCCCCAGTGACAACTTGGCGCCGCCCGGCAGGGGGATGGACACCAGCCCGATCAACAGGCCGATCACGATTCCGAGCATGAAACCGACCGGGTTCAGAGCGCTGGCGCCATGCTCACTGTCGCCGAAGAAAGCGCTGACCTCGTCGATGCGCGTCTTCGGCGCGGTGATCCGGATTCGGTCACCGACATGGACGATGAAGTCATCGGTGGCCAGGAAGTCGATGTCGCCGCGCCGGACGCGGGTCGCCGTCGCCCCGAATCTGTCGAGCAGATTCAGGTCCTCCAGAGATCGACCGGCGGCCTGCGAACTGGAGACCGTGATCCTGCGGAAGTCGAGTTCCCTGCGGTCGAGTTCCAGGTGCAACGTGGACGGGTGGCCGAGTTGGGCAGCGACCTCGTTGACCAGCGTCTCTGGGCCGATCACGCTCACCACGTCGCCGAGTTCGGGCACGAAGTCATCCGTGGCCACCGTGACCACCCGGTTACGGCGCACCCGGGAGAAGCGGATTCTGTCCTCATGGTCGGTGATCAGCTGCCGCAAGTTGGGCAGGCCGGTTCTGTCCACCCGGATCGACACCATGGTCAGTTCCGGCTCCGGGTCGGGCACAGCGGACACTTTGGGTTCTGTCTTGCCCTTGAGCGCCGAAGAGGCAGCCCAGAGCATCCCCACGACGCCGAAGATGTAGGTCACCGAGTATCCGACGGTGGGCAATGAGGAGGCCAGTTGTTCGGTGGCTGCGGCCAGCGCCGGCGTGTTGGTCAGGGCACCCGTGTAGGCACCAGCGATCAGCGGTGACTCCAGACCCAGCAGTTTGCCCACACCGATGGCCACTCCCGCGGCGAGCACCAGGGTGATCGCCACCAAAGCGATCGCCCGACCCCCCGTGCGCAGGGTGTCGAAGAACGTCGGACCGCTATTGACACCCACACAGTAGGCGAACAGCACCAAGCCGATCTGCCCGACGATCTCCGGCAGCGCGAGGTCCGCGTCGAAGGCGGAGATCGCAAGGGCGGCGAACAGCACCGCGGCGGGCCCGATCAACACCCCACGGATACGGATCTGGCCGAGGACGGCACCGACGGCGATGTACAGGAAGTAGAGCAGGACGGTGTGTTCGGTGAGGAGATCGATCACACCGGACAACGCTACTCGCTACCAGCAGGCCAGGGCTGGCCTCGCCCCCGGGGTACGGCGGGTGAGGCGTGTGCATAGGGCGATGATGGGTTACTCTCCCCCGGTGAGCCGACGCCTGACCGTCCCGCAGGCACGCCGGGTGGCGGTGCGTGCCCAACGACTCGATCGGCTCGGCAACGGGGCACCGCTGGACCTGCTACGCCGCCTCGGCGCCGTCCAGATCGACAGCGTCAACGTCGTGGCACGGGCCCACTACCTGCCGTTCTTCAGCCGACTTACCTGCACCAAGGACGATGTGGACCGACTGTTCCAAGGGCGATCGACGACCGAGTACTGGGCCCACGAGGCGAGCCTGCTGACGACTGCCGACCGGGACCTGTTCGCGTGGCGCATGCGGGGTTGGCGCGAACACGCATGGGGCAATGCCCTGCGCGGGGCCGACGAGTACCCGGGCCTGCTGGAGATGGTCAAAGCAGAGGTTCCCGGCACTGCTCGCGAGATCGAGGCCCGGCTGCAGACGGACTTCCCCCGCGACCGCACCAACTGGGGTTGGAACTGGTCGGTCGTGAAGAAGGTGTGTGAGGCGCTCTTCTGGGCCGGGGAACTCTCGACGTCCGGTCGCAACGCGCAGTTCGAACGCATCTACACCCGCGGTGGGGTACCCGGCATCGATGACACCACAGCGGCGACGGAATTGGTGACGCGCACAGTGCGCGCGTGTGGGGTGGCCAACCGGCGCACCATCCGCGATTACTTCCGGCTCCCGCCGGCGATCGCCGACCTGGGCCTGTCCGGAGCAGTGGCCGCCGGCACCATCGAGAGCGTCTCCGTCGCGGGCAGGCCCTGGTGGGCCGCGACTGATCTGGTCATCCCGCGTCATGATCAGGGCACGGCACTGCTCGCCCCCTTCGACCCGGTCCTGTGGGACCGGCAGCGGGTCGAGGAACTGTTCGGGTTCCGGTATCGCATCGAGATCTACACCCCTGCTGCCCAGCGACAGTACGGTTACTACGTACTGCCCTTCCTGTGCGACGGTCAGTTGGTGGCACGGGTCGACCTCAAGGCCGACCGGGCGCGGGACCGTCTGCTGGTGCGAGGCGTGTTCACCGAACCCGACGCGCCACCCGGGACTGGCAGCGCGCTCGAACACCATCTCGTGCGGTTGGCCACGTGGCTGGGACTGGCCTCGGTCAGCGCGAACGACTGACCGCTACAAACCGGACCGCACCTCGATCCGGCCATCGGCGGCTGCTTGCTGCAGTGCTGCGTAGTCCCTGTCGTTCTGGTTCGCGTAGGCGTCAGCGAACGAAGCGATCGCCTTGTCAAACGTGGTGCCGCTGCCCAGATACGCGCCAATCGCGATCGGGTCACCCGAGCGCGCGTGGGCCTTGGCCAGCGTCCATGCACACAGCCGCCCATAGTTGAACAACCGCACCGGATCGATGTTGTCCACGTCCGCCGATCCCTTCCAGTCCCGCAGTTGCCGCACGTAGAAGTCCCGGTCGGAATTGTCGATCGGGCTGTGCACCCGCTCCCACCCCAGGAAGATGTCACTGGCCGACTGCATGAGGCGCTGCCCCGCCACGACCCGCTCTCCGGCATTGTCGAAGCCGGCATCGCCGACGTACCGCTCGAGCACGGAGGCCTGCGCCTCCTTGGCCTGCAGGAACAGCGGGTCATTGCCGTCGCGGCCGAGCAGCAGCAGGATCCATGCCCGCGTGCCGACGCTGCCGACCCCCACCACCTTGAGCGCCGTGTCCACGTACTCGTACTTGTCGAGCAGGTGGCGTCGATCCGACGGCAAAGTGTTGCGGTAGCCACGGATCACGCTGCGCATCTGATCCTCGACGTCAGCACTCGTCAGATCCGTCCGCGACGCTGCCAGGTCGTGCAGCCGCATGATCAAGGGCGGCTGGTTGATGATCTGGCGGCGGCCATCGACCACCTCGGTGAGCTTGCTCAGCGCTTGCACGGAGTCACGGGTGAACGCCTTGGAAACGGCCTTCTCCGTCTGCCGGATGTTGCGCTGCGGCTGGGTCTGCCGGAACTGCTCCAGCTGCTGCTGGAGGTCGATGCGGGCATACCAGACCTGCAGGTTTGTCATCCCGGCGAAGCCGGTCATCGCCAACCGGTAGGCCTCGGTCGCACCCCGGGTAGTCTTTAGTCGCGATGCGGTGCCGTGACCGTTCGCGCGCCCCGCGATCTCCAGGCTGGTCACCAGGCGCTTCACGTCCCACTCCCAGGGTCCGGGCGCCGTCTCATCGAAATCATTGATGTCGAAGACCAGTTTGCGCTCTGGCGATCCGTACCCCCCGAAGTTGGCCAGGTGAGCGTCCCCACAGGCCTGAACGCGCAACCCGGAGTCCGGCGTCTTGCTCAGGTCCGAGGCCATCATCAGGGCCGCTCCCCGGTAGAACGTGAACGGTGAGACCAGCATGCGGCCGTACCGGATTGGCACGAGTTGCTGGACCCGGCTCGCTGCCTGCGACTCCAGCAGGTCCACCGGGTCCGGACGATCAGCAGGCGGCTCGAACACTGCGTGACTGGAGCGGGGGACGCGGGATCGGGCTGACTTGCCCAGAGCGGCGCGGTCTTCGGGCGTCATCATGTGAGTTCCTTCGTGGGTTGGGTCTGCCAGTCCTGGCCGGTGGTCTCACGGCAGGCTTTGACGGCCTCCGAGAGGGTGGGGAAGAAGCGGTCTTCGGGGATATCGGGGTCGAGTCCGTAGTCGGCGAGTTTGCCGCGTACCGGGTCCTTCATCTCGGCGAGCACAAGTCGCCGGCCGCGTTGGTCGAGTTCGGCCACCAGATCATCCAACATGTCACAGGCCGTGGTGTCGACATCGGTGATCGGCTCGGCGGCGATGATCACCCAGCCCCCCGCAGGCAGGTCTTTGGCCAGTGCCCGGACCCGGTCGCGGAAGGTGCCGGCGTTGGCGAAGATGAGCGGGGCGTCGAAGCGCAGGATCGCGGCGCTGGGCAACAGGGAGACCACGGGGAACCGACTCACGTCGTGCAGACCACGCAGGCCCGGAACCTTGCCCAGTTGGGCCTGATACGGCCGCCAGGCACGCCGGAAGACGTTGGCCACCGACATCATCACGGCCAATGCGATCCCAGGGAGCACACCGAGCAGCACTACGCCCAGGAACGCGGTCATGGACAGCACGAAGTCCGTGCGGCGCTGCGACCACAGTCGGCGGGTGGCGGGGATGTCAGCCAGGGAGAAGGCGGCCACCACCACCACCGCGCCCAATGTCGGCTGCGGCAGGGTGGCGAACAGTCCCGGAACGGCCACGAGCATGATCGCGATGACAGCCGCGCCCACGAGGCCGGTCAATTGGGTCTTGCCACCGGCTTGGTCGGCCACGGCCGTGCGGGAGCCGCTGGTACTCACGGGGAATCCCTGGAAGAGGCCAGCGGCGATGTTCGACGCCCCGATGCCGATCATCTCCTTGTCACCGTCCACCTCTTCACCGCGGCGCGCCGCAAACGAGGTGGCGGTGGAGATGGTATCGGTCAGCGCCACCAGGGCGATGCCCAGCGCACCGCCGAGGATCGGCAGCAGATCGGACACTGCAACTGTTGGAATGGTGAAACCGGGCAGTCCCTGCGGCAGGACACCCACCAGTTTCACCCCCCGCTCCCCGAGGTCGAACACCACCGACATGACCATGGCGAACAGGACTGCGATCAGCACAGAGGGAATCTTGGGCAGCCACCTGTTCAGCGCCAGGATCACGAGCAGCGATGCCAGGCCGATCGCCGCAGCGGGGGCCAGGACCTCGCCGGCGAGGACGCCTGAGACGAAGCCCAGCAACTCCCCGATGAATCCGTCGGCGTCGACGGAGAAACCCAACAGCTTCGGCAACTGGCCCACGATGATGGTCAGTGCGAGGCCGTTCATGTATCCCAGGATCGTGGGCTTCGACAGCAGATCGGCGACGAAACCCAGCTTTCCGGCGCCGGCCCCCACCATGATCACTCCAGTGAAGATGGCCAGTAGAGACGCCAGCGCGATGGCCTTTGCAGGATCCCCGTCGGCACCGGCCAAGGGCAGGATCGTCGCCGCGATCATGGGGCCCAGGGATGAGTCAGGGCCGAGGACGAGCACCTTCGACGGCCCGAAGACGGCGTAGCCCACCAGGCACAGGATCGACGTGTACAGGCCGGTTACAGCCGGCAGTCCCGCCAGTTCCGCGTAGGCCATCCCTTGCGGGACAAGCAGGGCGGACAACACGAGACCGGTCATGACGTCGCGTGGAAGCCATCTGCGTTCGTAGGTGCGGACGGCGTTGACGCCAGGGATCCAGGTCGTGCTCATGAGACGCGGGACGGCTTCCCCCGCGCAATGTCGGTGAGGGCACGCACACTGACGGCGCGCGCCCGACGCTTCTCCGCGGCCAGGACATCGTCAGCGGGCACCAGCAGCCGCAGGCCTTTGGGGTGGATGGTGAACTGCAGGGGAGTGGGCAGGTCCAGAGCTTCACCATCGACTCCCGCCAGCGCATGACCCGAGCGTGAGCGCACCTCGAATGAGGTTGTTTGAAAATCGAAGAGGTTGGGATCGCGTTTCCCGAGTCCCAGGGCCGTCCTGGCGACCAGTTTGCCCGCTTCGGCGCCGGTCGACGCAGTCACCGCGAAGACACCGAGTTGGCCCGTGTCCATGGCGCGCCGCTGAGAGATGTCCAGCGAGGGGCCCATCACGTAGGGGTTGTTGGACACCAGGATCACGAAGGACCCGTCGACCTCGCGGCCGGCAGGATCGGTGAACTGCAGATCGAAGGGCTCAGCCTGCCTGCCGAGCAACTCCGGCAGTTTCACCTGGGTGGTCTCGCGCTTGGCGTCGCGGTACTCGTCCTCCTGCACGATGGTGGCGTACACCCCGAGCGACACGTTGTTGACGAACAACCGGTCGCCCACCGTCGCGTAGTCGACATAGCGCTGCACGCCATCGCGCAATGCGATCATGCCCTTGCGCGGATCCTCCTTGTCGAACCCCAGGTCCAAGGCGAAATGGTTGCGGGTGCCGGCGCTGATGCACACGAACGGGATGCCGTGCTCGATGGCGATGGACGCCACGAGCGCTTGTGAGCCGTCGCCACCGGCCATGCCCAGACAATCCGCGCCGCGGGCGATGGCATCCCGGGCCAATTGGGCCAGGTCCTTACCCGGTGTCAGCAAGACGACTTCGACGCCCATCTCTTCGGCCATGGCGATCAGACCGAACTTCTCCACCTTGCCGCCACCCGACTTCGGGTTGCAGATGAGCACCGGCTTGCGTGGGTGGACGTGGCCGGAGCGCAGGCTGTCGATCTCGTGCAGATCCCGGACCAGGGCCGCCCGGGCCGCGCCAATGGCCAATGCCGCCAGGCCGATCAGGACTGTCAGCCGCCACCACCCCGCGTCGCCATCGCCATAGGCGTCCAGGACCGCCCAGATCATGACCAGCACACCCGCGAGGATTGCCAGCATTCCCACCGCGCGACGCGGATTCTGCTCCGTGGCGAGCCACCAGCCGCCGGCGCCGATCAGAGCCAGCCCCACGAAGGCTCCGGCGAGCAGCAGGGGTTGGCGAACAAGGAACCCCACTAGCATCACGACGACCAGTGCCATCATGACCAGGGCCACGATAGCCAGCCAGCGACGTCGGGCCGACGGTGCGGATTCCATGAGCGCCTCCATCCAGATGTCAACACCCCACAGTGGCGCAAACCGAGCGGGAATGCCTCACCCAATGCGGGTCAATGCGGGCGTTGGCTGAGCTCAGCCCACCTCGGCGGCCAGTGCGTCTGCCATCACGTCGAGGCCTTCGATCAGCAACTCGTCACTGATCACCAGCGGGGGCAGCAGCCGGATGACGTTGCCGTAGGTCCCGGCTGTAAGCATGACGACACCACGCTGGGCGCAGTAGGCGGCCATCGCCTTGGGGACCTCCGGCAGCGGTTTCAGGGTGCCAGGCTCGGCGAACTCCACCGCCACCATTGCCCCGCGGCCGCGGACCTCGGCAATCACGTCGTACTTCTGGGCCCACTGTGACAACCGGTCCGTCATGATGGTGCCGAGTTCGCGAGCGCGCGCCGGCAGATCCAACTCCTCCATCGTGGCGATCGAGCCCAGCGCCGCCGCACAGGCAACCGGGTTGCCGCCGTAGGTGCCACCCAGGCCGCCCACGTGCACGCTGTCCATGATCTCGGCCCGTCCCGTGACCGCGGCGAGCGGCATGCCGCCGGCGATCCCCTTGGCGGTGGTCATGACGTCGGGCACCACCGCCTCGTGGTCGCACGCGAACCAGTCACCGGTACGGCAGAACCCGGTCTGGACCTCATCGGCGATGAAGACGGAACCGTGGTCGCTGCACCACTGCTGCAGGGCGGGGAGGAATCCCGGCGCGGGCACGATGAAGCCACCCTCACCGGCGATCGGCTCGATCATCACGGCGGCAACGTTGTCAGCGCCGATCTCGAACTCGACCTTCTGCAGCGCCTTGCGGGCCGCCGCCGGACCGTCGAGGCCGTCGCGTAGGGAGTACGAGGTCGGCACCCGGTAGATCTCGGGGGCGAACGGGCCGAACGAGTGCTTGTAGGGCATGTTCTTGCCCGTCATGCCCATGGTCAGGTTCGTGCGGCCGTGGTAGGCATGCTCGAAGACGACCACCGCTGGGCGCTTGGTGTAGGCCCGGGCCACCTTGACGGCATTCTCCACCGCCTCCGCCCCGGAGTTGAACAGCGCCGACTTCTTGGCGTGATCACCGGGGGTGATCGCGTTGAGCTTCTCGCAGACCTCCACGTAACCCTCATAGCCGGCCACCATGAAGCAGGTGTGCGTGAGGTTGCGGGCCTGCTCGGCCATCGCCTCGACCACCAGGGGGGCGCTGTTGCCCACGTTGACCACCGCGATGCCCGCACCCAGATCGATGAAGGAGTTGCCGTCCACGTCGACGATCACGCCGCCGCCGGCCCGCTGAGCGTAGATGGGGACCGCGGCACCAAGGGCCGCGGACACCGCACTCGCCCTGCGCTGCGCCAGCGCCCGAGACTTGGGACCGGGGATCTCGGTGACCACTTCCCGCTTCTGGGGCAGATCTGGTCCGTACTGATCGCTCATGGCTGGCGCTCCTCCATCTTCCATTCCTGGCCGTATCCGTCCTTGAGTAGGTCCAGGAACGGTTCACTGGGCATGGCCTCCGGGCCCAGCACCCCAGTTCCCGACCACGCCCCCGAACTGAGCAGTTCCAGGGCCACGACGGGGTTCATGGCCGTCTGCCACACCACCGCCTGGGCTCCGTACTCGGCCATCGTCCACTCGTTGTCACTGACGTGGTAGAGGTACACCGCCCGCGGCCTCCCATCCTTGCCCTTGCCGGTGACATAGAGTCCCGCGCAGGTCTTACCGGTCATCTTGTCGCCCAGCGTGAGGGGGTCGGGCAGACACGCGGCGACAACGTCGCGGGGGCTGACCCACTGCCCGCCCACCTGCACCTTCTCCGTGCGATCCAGACCCAGTTTGCGCAGCGTCTTCAGCACATCGATGAACTCGTCGCCGAGCCCGAACTTGAACGTGACCCGCTTCGCCTCGATCCAGCGCGGCATCAGCAGCACTTCCTCATGCTCCACATTCACACACTCGACCGCCCCGATGCCTTCGGGGAAGTCGAACACCTCGGGTTCACTGAACGGCTCCGTGGTGTACCAGCCCTTGTCCTGCTCCCAGACGACCGGCGGGTTGAGACATTCCTCGATGACCGTCCAGATGGAGAAGGACGGCGCGAACTCATGGCCGTGCACGACGAGGTCGGAGGCGTCCCGCACCCCGAGCTCATCGATCTCACTGAACAGGTTGTCGCTGGCGTACCGGGCGAAGACATCGGCCAGGCCGGGTTCCACCCCGATCCCCACCAGCGCGAGTTGACCCTTGTCCTCCCAGGCCGGCGCCTGGGCGAACTGGTCGTCGCCGAGTTTGACCCCGACATGGGTGTAGGGCTGCTCAGGGTGTGCGCTGGACAGGCTCATGGCGGTGTCGAGGTAGGTGACACCGGCCTCGAAGGAACCCTCAAAGATGCTCATCACGAACCGGGGGTCCACCGCGTTCAACACGTGGGTGATCTGGTGCTCGCGGCACGCCGCAGCCACAGCCTGCGGCTGGGAGGCATCGATCTGGATGGCCGTGTATCGAGTGTCCGCAATCCGGTCAACGAGCTGGGTGGCGCGCGCCAGGTCGTAGTCGGCGATCACGATGTGGTCGTAGAAGGCACGGCGGGCGGCGATCAGAGCAGCTGACGATCCGACCCCACCTGCCCCGATAATAAGGATTCGCATGGGCCCCAGAGTACGGTTTCCGTATCGTTTCCCGCAATGTACTCCCGAAACCGTAGGTGATTGCCGTGGATGAGGAATTCGAACCGCAGGTGGACGACTACCGCGTCAAAGGCCTGGAGGCCGACGCCGTTGGCCTCACGTCCAGCGTCATCATCGGTCTGGCGTCCACCGCACCGGCCTTCTCCCTGGCTGCCACCATCGGCTGGCTGGCCATTGCGGTAGGCAACCAGAGCGTCGCCGTGCTGTGGGTCTCCTTCATCCCGATGGCGATGGTCGCCCTCGCCTACCGGGAACTGAATCGCGTCATCCCGGACTGCGGGACCACCTTCACCTGGGCCACGAAGGCCTTCGGCCCGCGCACCGGCTGGATCGGCGGGTGGGGGCTGGCGGTCTCCGGCATCATCTTCGTCGCGAATGCAGCCGACATCGTCGGCATCTACACGGTCGAGTTGTGGGCCCAGATCACCGGGACCGATTCCGAACCGCTGCTGGACAACAAGCTGCTCCTGATGACCATCGCGCTGGTATTCGTCGCCGTCATGACCTGGATCAACTACCGGGGCATCGAGGGTTCGGCGCGCATGCAGTACATCCTGGTGATCCTGCAGTTCGGGGTGCTACTGATCGTGGCCGGCATGGCCCTGTGGCAGGTGTACACCGGTGGCGGGATGGAACAGGCGCAGGAGCCTGCCAAGACCTGGCTCAACCCCTTCGCCATCGGCGACTTCGAGGCCTTCACCCAGGGCGTGCTGCTGGCCATCTTCATCTACTGGGGCTGGGACACGGTCCTCGCGATCAACGAGGAGACCAAGGACCGCGAGAAGACTCCCGGACGTGCCGCGCTCATCAGTACGGTCCTACTGCTCGGCATCTACCTGCTGTTCACGGTCGCCATGGTCGCCTATGCCGGAACTGGTCGCTCCGGGCTGGGGTCGCCCAGGAACGCCGACGACATCTTCGCGGTCATTGGGGTACCGCTGCTCGGAGCTGCCGCACCCATCCTTACGGCGGTCGTGCTGATCAGCGCCGCGGCCTCGCTGCAGACGACGATCATGCCCACGGCACGTGGGACGCTCGCGATGGCGGTGTACAAGGCGCTCCCCGCGCGGTTCGCCCAAGTGAACAGGTTCCAATCGCCCTCGTTCTCCACCGTCATGATGGGCGTGGTCGGAGGCACCTTCTACGTGGGGTTCAAGCTCATCAGCGACAACATCCTGCAAGACACCATCCTGAGCATCGGCCTGGCGATCGCGTTCTACTACGGCATCACCGCGTTCGCCGCGGCGTGGTACTTCCGCCGAGAAGCGATGCGCAACGTCCGGGACTTCTTCGTCCTGTTCTTCTTCCCGCTCGTGGGTGGGCTCATCCTGGCTGCGGTGTTCGTGAAAAGCGCCTGGGACATGCTCGACCCGGACTACGGGTACACGACCCTGTTCGGGATCGGCGGGGTCTTCGTGATGGGTGTGGGCTCACTGCTGGTCGGGGTTCTGTTCATGCTGTTGTGGCAGTGGCGCGCGCCGGCCTTCTTCCGTGGCGAGACGTTGCATCACGACACGCCGGTGTTGGTCCCGGAGGAGTAACGGCAACCGATTGGCCTGAGCGCGAAAGCGGCGGCAATTCGGCGGAAGGTGCGATTCGCCACGGCGTGTCGCAGCAACAACCGCCCAACGCCGACGCGGTCTGCGCCTTGGCCCCGCTTCGTCACCCGAGGGAACGTCGACCGACTCAAATCGTGTCCCGCACCCCACCAATGGGCGGAAGGTGCGATTCGCCACGGCGTGTCGCAGCAACAACCGCCCAACGCCGACCGGTCTGCGCCTTCGTCACCCGAGGGAGCCGCCCAACGCCGGCCGGTGCCCTTGACGACAGGTGCCGGAAACTACTCGTCCAGCGCCGACATCACGTGCTTGATCCGGGTGTAGTCCTCCAGGCCGTACATGGACAGGTCCTTGCCGTAGCCCGAATGCTTGAACCCACCGTGCGGCATCTCGGCCACGAGCGGGATGTGCGTGTTGATCCACACCGTGCCGAAGTCCAGGGCCTTGGCCATGCGCAGGGCCCGCCCATGGTTTTCGGTCCATACGCTGGAGGCCAGACCGAACGGCACGCCGTTTGCCCACTCGATGGCTTTAGCCTCGTCACTGAACCGCTGGATGGTCATGACCGGACCGAAGATCTCGTTCTGGATCATCTCGTCGTCCTGCTGCATGTCCACCACGACGGTGGGCTCCAGGAAGTAGCCGCGGTCGCCTTGCCGGGCTCCACCGGCCGCGATGTTGGCGTGCGCGGGCCTTCGGTCGAGGAACCCGAGCACCTTCTCGAACTGCGCCGAGTTGTTCAGCGGGGGCACCAGCGCATCCTCGTCGGTAGGGCCGTTGGCAAAGGTGGTGGTGGTGGCCGCCGCCTGCTCCGCGAGCGCAGCCACGAAGTCGTCGTGCAACCCGTCTTGGACCAGCACCCGGGTGGCAGCGGTGCAGTCCTGGCCCGCGTTGAAGTACCCCGCGACGGCCAGCCACTCGGCCGCCTTGGCCGGGTCGGCATCGTCGAAGACCACAACAGGAGCTTTCCCGCCGAGTTCGAGGTGCACCCGCTTGACCATCTTCGACGCTTCTTCGGCAACCTGGATGCCCGCCCGCACGGATCCGGTGATGGCGGCCATGTCCACGCCGGGATGCCCGACCAGCAGGCGGCCCGTGTCACGGTCGCCGGCAATCACGTTGAAAACACCCGGCGGCAGGATCTCCGCCTCGGCGATCATCTGCGCGAGGCGCACCGTCGACACCGGTGTCGTGTCGGACGGCTTGAGCACGACGGCGTTACCCGCGGCGATGGCCGGGGCGAACTTCCACACCGCCATCATGAGCGGGTAGTTCCACGGCGCGACCTGGGCGATGACCCCGATCGGCTCGCGCCGGATCATCGAGGTGAAGCCGGACATGTACTCCCCTGCGGACCGGCCCTCCAGCACCCGCGCTGCGCCTGCGAAGAACCGGATCTGGTCCACCATCGGCGGGACCTCTTCAGCCATGGTGACCGCGATCGGCTTGCCGGTGTTCTCACTTTCCAGCGCCACAAGCTCGTCAGCGTTGGCCTCGACGAGATCGGCGATGGCCAGCATGGCCTTCTGCCGCGTACTGGGGGTGCTGTCGCGCCAACCGGCGAAGGCGTCGCGCGCCGCCATGACTGCGGCGTTGACATCGACTTCGGTGGAGATCGGTGCCTGCCCGAACACCTCTCCGGTGGTCGGATTGACCAGGTCCATCACCGACCCCTCGCCCGGCTGCATGACTCCGTTGACCAGGTTGCTGACTTCGCGCATTTGCTCAGACTCCATTCGGCTGCGGGGTTTCTCAGAGTATCCATTTGTGTGGGGTTCTGTCGCCCACTCACAACGAAATCAGCAGCAAGCACCAGCCGAAAGTACGGAAATCATTGCCCCTGCCTTCGGTTCTGGGGGAGAATCCAGAGCGTGAGCGAAATGACGCTGGATGACACCAACCGCGCCATCATCCAACTGCTGCAGGTCGACGGCCGGCGGGCCTACGCAGACATCGCCAAGGAGGTGGGGCTGTCGGAGGCGGCCGTGCGCCAACGCGTCCGACGGATGCTCGACACCGGGGTGATCCAGATCGTCGCGGTCACCGACCAGATCCAGATGGGCTACCCCCGCGCCGCCATGATCGCCATCAACGTGGACGGCGATGTGCAGGTTGCCGCGGAAAAGATCGCGCAGATCGACGAGGTTGACTACTTGGTGAGTACGGCCGGCGGGATCGACCTGCTGGCTGAGGTCTTCGCCACCCACGACGAGCACCTGTTCGACCTGCTCAACCGGATCCGGGCGATCGCTGGGGTGCGTCACGCCCAGACCTACATGTACTTCAAAATCCACAAGCAGACCTACCAGTGGGGCACACATGACCAGCACTCCGCAATTCGTGACTGAGCCTGGCGACGACCCGATTGCCAATCTCGCTCGACGCCATCTTTGGATGCACTTCACGCGGCATTCCGTCTACACAGCCGACGAGCACGTCCCGATCATCGTGCGCGGCGAGGGCCCGTACATCTTCGACGATGAGGGCAAGCGCTACTTCGACGGCCTCTCCGGTCTGTTCACCGTGATGATGGGCCACGGCCGGGCTGAACTGGCAGATGCCGCCGCTGAACAGGCCCGCACTCTGGCGCACTTCCCGATCTGGTCGTATGCCACTCCGAAGGCCGTGGAGCTGGCAGCGCGCCTGGCCGAACTGGCGCCGGGCGACCTCAACCGCGTCTTCTTCACCTCCGGCGGCGGGGAGGCGGTGGAGTCGGCCTGGAAGCTGGCCAAGCAGTACTTCCGACTCACCGGCAAGCCGGAGAAGTACAAGGTGATCAGCCGGGCCGTGGCCTACCACGGGACACCGCAGGGCGCTCTGAGCATCACCGGCATCCCGGCCGCGAAGATCCCCTTCGAGCCGCTGGTCCCGGGGACCCACAAGGTCCCCAACACCAACTTCTACCGGGCGCCGATCCACGCCGACGACGAGCACGCCTTCGGGCTGTGGGCGGCGGAGCAGATCGCGGTGGCCATCGAACTCGAAGGGCCGGAATCGGTAGCGGCGGTGTTCCTGGAACCCGTGCAGAACTCCGGCGGCTGCTTCCCGCCCCCGCCGGGATACCTGCAACGAGTGCGCGAGATCTGTGACACCTACGACGTGCTCATGGTCGCCGACGAGACGATCACCAGCTTCGGCAGGATCGGCGACTACTTCGCGATGAACCGCTACGGGGTGACCCCGGATGTGATCACCTGCGCCAAAGGGATGACCAGCGGGTACGTCCCTATGGGCGCGATGATCGCCTCGGACCGCCTCTTCGAGCCGTTCGCCCACGGGGACAACATGTTCCTGCATGGGTACACCTGGGGTGGTCACCCCGTGGGCGCCGCCGTCGCCCTGGCGAATCTCGATCTGATGGCCGACGAAGGCACCATGGCCCATGTACGCGCTACGGAGGACGGGTTCCGCGCCACCTTGGAGCGGCTGCGCGACCTGCCCATCGTGGGTGACGTGCGCGGCGCCGGCTTCTTCTACGGGATCGAACTGGTCAAGGACAAGCAGACGAAGTTGACCTTCGACGATCAGGAGAGCGAGCGTTTGTTGCGGGGCTTCCTGTCGAAGGCGCTCTTCGACGCCGGTCTCTACTGCCGCGCCGACGACCGCGGCGACCCCGTGATCCAGCTCGCTCCGCCCCTGATCTGCGACCAGTCACACTTCGACGAGGTCGAGCAGATCCTGCGCGACGCGCTGACCCGCGCCTGGCAGATCCTGTAGTCCCGGTCAACTCTTCGGCGGGAACCTGCGACGCGCGGCGTCGACCACGGCATCGAACTGCTCACGCGAGAGCATGCCGCCCTCTCGGCGCACGGATTCCGGAGTCACGGCAAGCGGCCGGGCGATGTTGGCCCAGGATGGCCTGTGTGCAGAATCCCAATCGCCGGTTCCGATGAGCACCCACTCATCATCGGTGGCGTGATCCTTGCTGGACAGCAGAAAGCAGACCAGCTCGTCAGGCTTGTCCTGCACCCGGCCGACGACCGCCAGCGGGCGGTCCTTGCCCTGACTGGGATCCTCCTCGAACGGGACCCAGGCCCAGACCACTTCACCTGGGTCGGGCTCGTGGTCGCGTTCGGGGGCGTACTCCGGGATGGCGGGTCCGCGGAAGTCGAAAGCGCCACCACGGATGGGGCGGGGATCGGCATCCTGCTGCATGTCTTCAGCGTGACACACATCCAACGCCCGCACCGAGCAAGTGACGTTACGTCTCGAAGAGCGTTTGACCCACGTACCCACCCTCCTCACATCCGGGGAAGCAGGCGAACAATGCGCTGCCCTGCGCCACCGTGAACCGGTTCAGCGCGTCGCCCACGTCGAGACGTGCCTGCACCGGGATGAAACCGGTGCGCGGATCGGCCTGCCACGCCATGAAGAGCAGGCCCGCCCCGTCCGAACCGTCGTCGTAGGAGAAACTGCGCCGCTGGATGCGTGCCCCCCGGGTGTTCTCCGGGTTGGACAGCCGCGCGTGCGCGTCCGCCGGGATCACCAGTTCCAGCTGCGCGGTCTGCGCTGACAGATCCACCGGATCCGTCTCGGCCGTGCCGGTGAACGGCGCTCCCGAGTCCTTGAACCGCCCGATCACCGCCTCCTGCTGCTCGACCGTCTGCGCGTTCCACTCCTCGAGCAACATCCGGATACGACGGACCGCGACATATGACCCGCCGCGCAGCCAGTCGGGCTGGGTGTCGCCAGACCACACGGTTTGGGCGAACCGGGCGTCGTCGGCAGCGAGATTTGCTGTCCCATCGATCTGGCCCATGAGGTTACGGCGTGTGGGGGATGAGAATCCTCGCTGCCACCAGCGCAGGGCGGCCACCCCGTCGGCGGCAGCCACCAGATGCCGAGCAGCGGTCGCGGCTACGACCGCGTCGTCAGCGCCGACCTGCAGGAACAGGTCCCCACCCGTCCAGCGTTTCTGCAACTGATCCTTGCTGAAGGCAGGGAGGTCGGCCAGCCCGTCTGGCTGCAAGCGCGCAAGCCCCAGGGCGGGCAGAAAGCCGGGCCCGATGCCCCACGTCGCGGTCAGCCGGGCCGGGGTTGCGAAGAGGTCGGCATCGGGGGTCTGCTGGAAGCCGCTGGCAGCCAGCGCCGTCCAGGTCCTGAACAGCTCCACGACCGGGGCCGCGGACCGGGTGGTGAGATCCAAGGAGACGACCTCCACCCGCTCCTGCGCCGCAGTGGCGATCCCGGCTTGATGGGCCCCATAGAAGGGCACCGTCTGGCTGTCGACGGGATCGTCCTGCCGCTGCGACCACACCACGCCGGTGCCGACCGCGGCGGCCGTACCGGCGAGCACACCACCGGCCAGCACACTGCGCCGCGAGACGGTCACTGCATGCCCTCCCGCTGCTGCACCTCGGCCTCCACCTGCACCTGCTCGCCATTGTCGAAGTCAAGCGTCACCATGACCTCGTCGCCCGGTTGCCAGTCGGCGGTCACGTTCATCAGCATCACGTGATAGGACCCCGGCATGAGCTCGACGGTTCCACCGGCGGGGACCTCCAAGCCGCCGGGGACCTCCTTCATGACCTCTTTGGTGCCCTCTTTGATGTACTCGTGGATCTGCACCATCCCCACATTTGCCGCCGATCCCCCCGTGAGCCTGACCGCCTGCTCACCGTCGTTGCTGACTTCGGCGAACATCCCGGCCACATCACCGTTGGTCATGATGTACGCGTCGGCGACCTCGATGGCCCCCGCCGGGCTCGCTGTCATGACCGGACTCGGCGATGTCGACTCGGTCACTGTGTCTCCGGAACTGCTCGAACAGCCGGCCAGCGCCAACACAGCGATGCCGACAAGTGCGATCTTCCTCATGTTTTCCCCTATTCGTTGACCAGAACCTGCAAATCGTGGGCGACATCCGCGGGCGCGAAGCCCGAGGTGAATATCAGGTCGGATGTACCGTCCTTGCCGAAGAGGATCACCTGGGCGCCGTGTTCGACGGTGACGCTGCCATCAGGGTTCTTCTTCGGCGGCTCCAGGAAGACCCCGACGCTCTTGGCCGCCTGCTGAATCTTGGGGTAGGGACCGCTGAGCCCGATCGCGTCGTAGGAGAACGATCCGAGCCACTTGCCCAGCCGGGCTGGGGTGTCCCGCTCGGGATCAGAGGTGATCATGACGACGTCGATCTGTTCGGTGACGCTGTCGGGAAGTGAGCCCATCGCGACGCTGAGGTCGGCCATCGTGGTCGGGCAGACGTCCGGACAGTTGGTGTAGCCGATGTACAGGGCCACCACCTTGCCGTTGGTGTCCTCGGCGATGTTGAACGGCTTACCTGCGGTATCGGTCAGTGTGACGTCCGGCTGCGGCATGGGCTTGTCCAGCGTGGTGCCCAGGAACGCACTAGTCGTCGTCGGACTGGCGACAGTGAAGGCTGGCATCTCTTCACTACTGGCACAGCCACCAAGGGCGAGGACTACCAGTGCAATCGCGGCGTGGCCCCTCATTGCTGACTCCTCTCATACTTCTCGTCCTGTTCGGCAATGCGGCGCAGACGTTGGTTGTAAGCGGCCATGTCGGCATCGCCGTCGCGGGCGGCCCGCCGGTCATGCCGCTTGGCCTCGCGATCATCGGACCTGGCCCATTGGATGGCCACTGCGAGCACGAGGATGAACGTCGGTATCTCGGCGATCCCCCACGCGATGGCCCCCGCCTTCTGGGAGTCGGCGACGAGATCAGTCAGCCATGGTGGTTGCACCTGGCCGTACCAGTCGGACCCGAAGGCCATGTCAGCCATCATGATCGGCACCGCGAAGAACGCGTGTAGCAGCATCGCCACGATCGCCAGCATGAGCCGACCCCATGGCGGCAGCGACCGGGGCAGGGGATCAGTCTGGATGACCACCCAGGCGAACAGGTAACCGGACAGCACGAAATGGATCTGCATCGCCAAGTGGCCGACATGGCTGGACATCAACCACGAGAACAGCGGCGTGTAGTACAACCCATACAGACCCACCGTGAAGATGAACAGCACGTACAGCGGGTGGGTCAGGAACCGGGCGAGCCAGGTGTGCATGCCCCAGACGATCCATTCCCGCGGCCCCCGCCGGGTGCTGTGCGAGCTCGGCAGGGCACGCAGGGCCAAGGTGAGCGGCGCCGACATGGCCAACAGAATCGGCGCGACCATCGACAGGACCATGTGGGCCAGCATGTGCCAGCTCATGGCGACCATCGCGTACAGCGAGATGCCGGCATTTGTCGCCCAGATGATCGAGATCCACCCCAACACCCAGGCGACGGTGCGTGCCACCGGCCAGCGGTCCCCGCGGCGTCGCAGCCGTATCACGCCGGCCAGATACAGGCCCAGGAACACGGCGGCCAGGCCGATCCAGAACGGTTCCAGGTGCCAGCCGAGAGCCACATTGGCAAACGTCGGCTCAGGCGGGAAGGGCTGGCCGAGCAGCGTCTCGGCCTGTGTGGGCAATTCGATCTCGACGCGCGGGTAGGCGGTCTGGGTCAGGGCCACACCGATGCCCGCAGCGGCGGCCATCAACAGTGCCTCGAGGCTGGCAAACCGGATCAGGGTGGCACGGTCCTGCTTCCCGGCACCGACCACCCTCTTCGACAGGATGCGGGCGGTGATGAGCAGGCCCCCCAGCAGGACGACCTTGAAGAGGATGAGCAGCCCGAAGTCGGTGGTCACCAACTCGCTCAGACTGTTCATACGGGCGAATGCCGCCCCGACCCCTGAGACCGCCAGCAGGATGACGGCCCACGTGGCCACGGTGCGGAAGACCGGCACTGCTCGCATCGTTCCGGGGTCGTTGCGCACGGCATGGAAGAGCAACACCACCAGCCCACCCACCCACACGCTCATGCTCAGGGCGTGCCCCACATCGGAGGTCATCGCCACTCCGTGGGAGCCCAGCGATGAGGCGTGTCCGGTCAGCGCCGGCAGCGCGATCCCCACCAGTGACAGCGCCATCAGGCTCGCCGCCGCGGTGACCCCCGTGGTGAACAGGCAGGCGATACCGATCCCGGCGGCGATCAGCGCCACGAGCAGGAACGCCCGCACTGACGCGACCGACCAGGCAAATGTGCTGATCATGCTGGGCGTCAGGGTCTGCGGCAAGGTCTGTCCGAGCGCCCAGGCGAGCGACCACAGAGCGGTCATGAAGCTGCTGACCGCCCAGATCACGGCGATCCAGCCAGCGCGCACGACGTCCCTGCGCCCCACCTGGGACAGCACGCCGTCGCGGCCCTGCGGCCCCAGCACGGCGGCGTAACCCAGCAGGCCAACGGTGATCACGCTGGCCGCCGTGGCAATCAGCCGCCAGATGGGCAACCCCCACGCCACGAGCGGACCGGGGCCTGCGATCTGGTCACCGACGACCTCCCGAGTGCTGCCGCCGACCACCAGCCCGACGGCCAGGCCAGCCACCGACAGAACCGCGACGGGGATGATCCAGCGCAGGTTGCGGGTTCTCGTCGCTACATCAACCGCATTACTCACGTGACCTCCACACGAAGAAGCCGGCCCCACCGAGCAGAACCACGAGTACCAGGGGGCCCAGGATCAGGGCCGGATTGGATGCCTCATCGGGAACCGTCTGCGCTGCGGGGCTGGCCGCAGTGGCGGGCGTCGGCGACGTGGCGGCAGGCGACGCGATCGTGAAACGCACCTTGCCCTCCAAGGGATGCCCGTCCTGGGCAACCGTGCGGTAACTGACGGTGTATGTGCCCTTCGCGGCGCTACCCGGCCAGGTGGCGCTGAGTTTCGGACCGGTCACTCGCGGTGGACCGATCTCGACAGCCACGCCATCTTCGTCCTGGGCGACGAGTCGGCTGCCAGCGCTCAGCAGCTCCTCACCGAACGTCAACGAGATCGTGCCGGGCGCCTTCTTCAAGGTCTGGCCGTCGCCGGGATCACTGGACACAAGGTCGGTGTGGGCCACGGCGGGCGACACGGCCAGCAGCGCATAGGCAAATAGGACAAACAGGATGCGACGCATTGAGCGACTCCTGGGAAGGGAAAGCGGGCAGCGGCGAGATCAGGCAGTCGCAGCGACCGGTGGCCCGCGGCGTTGACCCGGGGCAGGCGTCCACGGTGTCAGCGAACAGGAGGGACCTTCCCAGCGGGCCAGCGACATCGGCAGGTACTGGGGAAGGCCGGCGGTCAGCAGTCGCATCGCGACCAAGAGGTTCAGCAGGCGTCGGCGCGCGGCAGCATAGATCCGAGCCTCACCGGTTCGCAGGAACACCGCCAGCAGCAGTGCTGCGCCCGCGTGAGTCAGCACCATGGCCGTGCTCAATGCGTGGTCATGGCCCAACGTGAGACCGAGATGCACGCCGACCTGCACCGTCACAACGGCACCGGCGATCGCCAGCATTCCGCGTTCCTTGGACAGCCAGGTGTGACCGGTCAGCGTGGCGGCCGCGAGCAGCAGGAGCAGGAACAGCGGTTCGACGTGCCCACCCCCCAGCAGATGCCCCCCGGCCGCCAGCCCGACGCTCGAGACCGCCAGCACGCCAGCACGCAGCCACCGGGCAGGGCGCAGGGACCGGGACACAGGTTCAGGGTAGCCGTCGCCAGGGAACTGCTTACGGCAGCCTCGATCACAGCGGGCGCTGCGAGCCGGTTACCTCAGCAGGGTGGCCGCGAAATCGGGCACATGGGTCTGGGTGTCCTTGGGCGGGCGCATGTAACCGCGCGATGCTGGCCGGTCGGGCAGCTTCAAGGGCGGGGTCGTCACGTCCTCATAGGGGATCGTCGACAACAAGTGGCTGATGACATTGAGCCGAGCAGTCTTCTTGTTGTCACTCTCCACCACGTACCAGGGTGCCTCCGGGATGTCGGTGTGGACCATCATCTCGTCCTTGGCGCGGCTGTATTCCTCCCAGCGTGTGATCGACTCGAGGTCCATTGGGCTGAGCTTCCAGCGACGCATCGGGTCGGACAGTCTGGACTGGAAGCGGCGTTGCTGCTCCTCGTCACTGACGCTGAACCAGTACTTGCGAAGGACGATCCCGTCCTCGACCAGCAGGCGTTCGAAGATCGGCGCCTGATGCAGGAAGCGCCGGTACTCCTCCAACGTGCAGAATCCCATGACGCGCTCGACCCCTGAACGGTTGTACCAGGAGCGGTCGAACAAGGCGATCTCCCCAGCGGCCGGCAGGTACGGCACGTAACGCTGGAAGTACCACTGGGTCTTTTCGCGCTCTGTCGGCGCGGGCAGTGCCACGATCCGTGCGACCCGAGGGTTCAGGTAAGCGGTGATCCGCTTGATCGACCCGCCCTTGCCGGCAGCGTCACGGCCCTCGAAGATCACGACCAGCCGAGTACCGGTGACCTTGATCCACTGCTGCATTTTGACCAACTCGGCCTGCAGGCGGAACAACTCCGCCTCATAGACCTTGTTCTTAACCTTCGGTTGCTTACCGTCCTGCTTCGCCATGATCGCAAGCGTATTGCGTTAACGGTCCGTTTACCCCTCATCGAGCATTCGCGCCTTGGCGGCGGCGAATTCCTCCTCCGTGAGCAGACCCTTCTCTTTCATCTCCACCAAGCGTTGCAGGTCGGCCACCGTGTCATCCGCCTGCGGCTTCTGGTCCAAAGGGTGCGGGATCCCGAACTCGCGAAAGACTGGGATCTGCGCCGGATCGGCGCCCTGCGGCATTCCGACCGCGAATTCCTGTGGATTAGCGGGGTCGATCCATGCCGGCCAGACATCACCGGCCCGAGGCATCTGGGTCTGGTTGATCAGGATCTTCTTGCGACCCTGCGTGATCTGCCCCCCGTCCAGCGGTTGCAACTGAAAAGTGACCCAGCACTGGATGTTGATGTTGTTCACCACCATGCCGGTGGGTTCAACGCGCAGGATCGTGGCACGCGCTTTGCGCCCTGTCAGGGTCAACTGCGCTGCCTGCTCCTGCTTCGCCCGTGACGGCCTCAGAGTCGCCCGCATGGCAAGGACGATAATGAAGACGACGACTATCGGAACGAGCACGGAGATCACGATCATGGGGCTGAAGACGTCCATCCAGCCATGATCACGCATCAAACCGCCATGTGGCCAACATCACGTTCGCGCTGGCCCTGGATCGGGCATCTCAGGTCTGTGAACCGACGCATCGACTGGATCGACCTGGTCAAGGCGAGCTCAGTGCTGCTGGTCGTTTTCATGCATGCCAGCAACACCCTGGCAGATCTGGCCGGGCCATCGGCAGTGGCCAGTTTCCTGCATACGTTCAATGCGGTCGTCGAACCACTGCGGATGCCGGTGTTCTTCCTGGTGTCCGGAATGCTCGCCGCATCTGCGCTGAAACGCCCGTGGCGTTCCTCCACCAGTCGCACCACGGGCATGGTCTACCTGTATGTCCTGTGGATGGCCCTGTTCCTGGGCATGCAGGCCCTCTTCGGAGTGTCGGTGGGCGAGCCTGTGTGGGCCGTGCTGTTCGCGCGTAGCGGTTACTGGTACCTGTACGCGATGGCACTGTTCTTCGTCATCGCGAAGCTTCTGCGCAATCAGCCCGCGTGGGTGGTTCTGGCTGTGGCGCTGGTGCCCAATGTGATGCGGCCCTTCGTCGCGCAGTTCTTCGACGCGCTGACACCGGGGTCGCTGTACACCTCGATGGCCATGAACCTCTGCTTCTTCCTCGCCGGCGCCTACTTCAAGGACATCGTGGCCGGCATCGCAGAGAAGGCGACCTGGGCCCACACGATCGTGCTCGGTGTGGTCGCGGTGCCGTTCGGTGTGGCCTGGATGACATCGCCAGCACTGATCGGCCACACGTACTTCCCCGTCAGCCTGCTCCTGGTCGCCTTCGGCATCAGTCTGGCTGTGCAGATAACTCGCAACGGCGCCCCGACTTGGGCGACGTTCATCGGCGCCCGCACGCTGCCGATCTACGTCTGGCAGTGGCCCGTGCTGTTCGGGGTCTCCATGATCCTGCCAGGCGCCGCTCTGGCCCATCCTGTTGCGGCCTTGTTGTTCCCGTTCCTGGTGACGGCCGTCGTCGGGGTGACGGCGGTGTGGCTGCACGGCCAGCCCTTCACCAGGCACCTGTTCGCGGCACCGGGCTGGGTCCGGCACCCGCAGAGTGTCCGCCTACGCGCACCGGCAGCCGCCACCGCGGGCCGGTGACCCGGAACCACTATCGACCGGCTGGGGCCAGATGCCTTTGCCTTGGCACGGCCTGTCTCTCGATCGCCTGACACAATCGACGTGAGGTGCCGACCCCCGGCCGCCCCTAAGTTACTGGCCAGTAGGCTTAAACTCAGGAGGTCTGTATGGATCACATGACTATCCGCCTGATCATCGGTCTGCTGCTGGTCCTGGCAGTCGCGGTCATCGCGGGCAAGCGGGCATGGACACTGTTCAAACTCATCACTTCCGGACAACCCACTGTGGACCGTCCGGAGAGCCGACCGGAAGCCCTGGAATCGCAGGCGACCGAGGTCCTCGGTCAGAAGAAACTACTGAAGTGGACCGTGCCTGGCGTCGCGCACGTGTTCGCCATGTGGGGTTTCATCGTGCTCACCCTGACGATCATCGAGACCCTAGGTGCGGTGTTCCTGGCCAAGGACTTCGCCATCCCGTTCGTCGGACGGTGGCCGGTCATCGGGTTCATTGAGGACCTGTTCATCGTGCTGGTCCTCGTCGGCCTGTTGATCTTCGCGATCATCCGCCTGCGGACCCAGCCGTCCAAACAGGGCCGCTACTCGCGCTTCTTCGGCTCCCACACGGGTGCCGCGTGGCTCGTGCTGTTCATGATCTTCAACGTCGTCTGGACTCTGTGGGTCGCCCGCGCTGCGCAATGGGCCGTCTCGGAGCACACCCTCGCGGAGGGTGAGTATGTGCAGGCCTTCCCGTTCCATGAGTCGGGAGGCGCCTTCGCGTCAGAGTGGCTGGGGAACATTCTGTACCCGCTGGGCCTCGTGGCCAACGAGTGGATCGAGACGGTCTTCCTGCTGGTCAACCTGGCGATCATCTTCGGCTTCCTGGTGCTCGTGCTCTACAGCAAGCACCTACACATCTTCCTGGCCCCGATCAACGTCGGCGCCAAACGGCAGCCCAACGCACTCGGGCCCCTGCTGCCGATGTACTCCGGCACCGAGAAGATCGACTTCGAGGATCCCGCCGAGGACGCCACCTTCGGGCGCGGACGGATCGACGACTTCACGTGGAAGGGCATGCTCGACATGGCCACGTGTACCGAGTGCGGCCGCTGCCAGAGCCAGTGCCCGGCCTGGAACACGGGTAAGCCGTTGAGCCCGAAGTTGATGATCATGGATCTGCGCGACCACCTCTTCGCGTCCGCCCCGTACCTGCTGGCCACCGCGGGTGCCGGCAAGCGCGATGAGATGGGCGAGCGCAACGAGGAGGTGCTGGCCCAGGTCGGAGAGGCGGTGGCCACCGAGGTGCAACGGCCGCTGGTCGGCGAGCGCGACTTCGATCCGCACCGCGAGACCGACGGGTATGACGCCGCCGGACACCGCAGCCACGAGGGACCGGTCATCGACACCGACGCTCTGTGGAGTTGCACCACCTGCGGCGCATGCGTCGAGCAGTGCCCGGTGGACATCGAACACATCGACCACTTCATCGACATGCGCCGCAACCAGGTCATGATCGAAAGCGAGTTCCCGGCTGAGCTCGGCGGCCTCTTCAAGAACGTCGAGCAGAAGGGCAACCCGTGGGGGATGAACGCATCCTTGCGCAACGCCTGGATCACCGAGGTGGACTTCGAGGTGCCGGTGTTCGGCGCCGAGGGCGAGGAGGAGATCCCCGCTGACGTCGAGTACCTCTTCTGGGTCGGCTGCGCCGGGGCCTATGAGGACCGCGCGAAGGCCACGACGAAGGCGGTAGCCGAACTGCTCAATGAGGCGGGCGTGAAGTACATGGTCCTAGGTGAGGGTGAGACCTGCACCGGCGATCCCGTGCGGCGCGCCGGTAACGAGTTCCTCTTCCAGATGCAGGCGATGCAGAACGTCGAGATGCTCAACGAGATCAAGGCGAAGAAGATCGTCGTCACGTGCCCGCATTGCCTCAACACGCTGGGCAGGGAGTACCCACAGGTCGGCGGGGACTACGAGGTCGTGCACCACACCCAGCTGCTTGCGAAACTCGTCGACGATGCCCGCCTGACGCCGGTCAAGCACGTGGACGAGAAGGTCACCTACCACGATCCCTGCTACCTCGGCCGGCACAACAAGATCTACGTGCCACCGCGCGAATTGGTCGCCGGCGTGCCGGGTGTGACGCTGGTGGAGATGGAACGCCATGCTGAGCGGTCCTTCTGCTGTGGTGCCGGTGGCGCCCGGATGTGGATGGAAGAGACGCTGGGGACGCGCGTCAACATGAACCGCACGGATGAGGCACTGGGCACCGGCGCCACCACCGTGGCGGTTGGCTGCCCGTTCTGCAACGTGATGATCAGCGACGGTGTGACCGCGCGTCAGTCCGAAGGCGCTGCTGGCGAGAACGTTCAGGTGAAGGACATCGCCAT
>JAKOZM010000116.1 GCA_029779995.1 Actinomycetes bacterium | reverse complement strand
AGCACGACCGAGCGGGGTGCAAGCGCTGCGAGGGCTTCCTTCTTCGCCCGCTCCAGATCGTGGGTGTAGACGCGCGTCGAGTGGATGCTGCGGTGCCCAAGGACGGCCTGGACCACATCCATCGCCTGGGGTTCGCAGCCGATGCCGCGGACCAGTCGAGTGGCCAACGTGTGGCGAATCATGTGTGGTCCGGTCAGCTCGCAGCCGATCCGCGTGCCGCATCGGATCACGAGTTTGCGAAGCCCGGCGTACGTCATCGCCCGTCCACGTCGCTCGGCGTCATAGAGATTGACCAGCACGTGCGGTGACCGGTCGTCGGCCCCGAGGATCCGCTGGCGCTCGAGGACGTAATCGATGTAACGCTCGACGAGCTGATCGTGCACGTACAGGGTCCGCTCGCCGCCCTTGGACCTGGCTCCGTTCTCGACAGGATTGTTCAGACGCACGTGGAAGTGCGGGTCAACGATCCGGCAATCGAGCTCCGACGACCCCCCTCCGAAGTGCACGTCTGCGGTGAAGAGGGACAACGCCTCGCCCGCCCGGATACCCGTGTAGTAGAGCAGGCCGACGATCAGTCGGTCGCGGGCATTGAGCTCGAGGTCGAGAAGCTGCTGACGAGCCTGCTCGTCCTCGATCCACTCCGGATCCTTCACCACCGGTCGCGAGGCCGGCTTCAGCTCCGGGGCCAGAACCCGCTGGGTCCTGCCGTACTCGCCACCCGGCCGAGTACCCGGCGCGAAGTACCTGACCTCGGTCATCCGCTTCGCGACGTCAGTGGTGAGCAGATCATGGGCGTCGGCCCACTCGTAGAAGGACCGCACCGGCGTCATCCACAAGGAGACCGTCGCATCGCTCCGGAACGACTCCTCACCGTTGGTCTTACGCACCGGCGTCGACGCCAAGACCCGCCGCCACATGGTGAAGTGGCCCAGGCTCACCGACCGCCAGTCTGCGGTCTGCGCGGTCCACGAGAGGTACCACGCGACTCGACGTCCGTAGCTCTTCACCGTGTTGGGCGATCGGCCGACGTCGTGCAGGAAGCCGAGCCAGTCGCTCGCCGGGCGGTGCAGGCAGTCGTTCTCGTCAACCACGACGAACCGCTGGGCTCCACCGTCGCCGAGCAGCGCGAGGTCGAGCCGGTAGCTCGGGGTCACCTCCATGGGCAGCAAGTTACTGACAGGGGTAGCCGGAAAGTGTCAGACACGCCGGAGGCTGGCTAGT
>JAKOZM010000110.1 GCA_029779995.1 Actinomycetes bacterium | reverse complement strand
GGACACGCGGGCAACGGTGACGAGCGGGACGTCAAGGGTGGCAGGATATGACAGCACGTGGGGTCCTGGTGAAGGTTGGGGACTTCGTCGAAACCGACTCTGGACCCACAGACCCCACGTGCCTCACACGACACGCCATCACCGCAGGTCACACCCACCTCACCCAACCGCCATCAGCCACCCGGTGAGAAAACCTCAGTGAACCCTGGGACAACCGCAGCCTCGCAGAGGACCTGCTTGCGCGGGCTGCCGAGGACTGGGTAGACCCGCTTGAACTCCTGACGGTTGTGCGACGCTCAGGCATCGTTGATCCGAGTGAGCTCCGCGATCTAGCAGTCGGTTTGTTGGCAAGGATGCTCGTTGAGCAGTTGGTTGTCGTTGGGGACGTCAGGGAAACGCACGTTCCTTGGGTGGGTACCCCTGGTGAGGTATTGCAGCGGATTGTGCGTGAGTGGACAGCTCGGGACGATCCCTATGTCATGCCTGGCGAACTCTTCTGGGTGGACACCACGCCCACTGGGCAGGCCCTAGGCGAGGCGGTGCTCGCGCGAGAGGCGCGACAGTAAGCTTCGTGCGGGTGATCCACCGCGTGGGTGAGGCCACCTCCGCTGTCCTCACCGCCGCGTTCGTCGCCAAAGGACTCGCCGCCAGTCTCGCGGACATCTCGCCAATCGGGCCCCATCTCGCCAAGAAGCCTGGGACCGCCATTCGCCGCAAGAACAGCCGTAAAAGAAGGCGGCGCCGCTGAAAGCACGGTCCCCGCACCTTACGACCTCTGACCAGCTCGCTCCCTCCCAGGCGATAGGACAGCGGATCATCAACGTCTGCAGCAACACGTGGTGGCTGACCCTAAAGGTTCTAACCTCGGCCCTTCATGGGTGGGTGGGTGACGCGCCGCCTGGATGTACCAAAGTGCCTGTCCTGTAACGGAATACTTGTGATTGCGACGTCACAAAGACCCGGCACGGGAAGGCACTTGGTACGTGAAGAGTACAGCGTGGGCTGCTGGCCTGTCGGTCTCGGGTGATGGTGTCGGCGTGGTCGCCCACGCCGGCGGAGTCGCGGTGCGTCTGCTGGCGGACCGGGTCGGCCTGACA
>JAKOZM010000092.1 GCA_029779995.1 Actinomycetes bacterium | reverse complement strand
TTCGAAGCGGGCACGCAGAATGCCGACGACACCCGGGACATCGTGACCTGCAACTTTACGATGACCGACGACAGCACCGGGGTGGAACTGCCGGTGTCGATCGTGGATGTGGGTACGTCGTTGCTCGACGGCCAGGAGTCCTACACCACGAACCAGGATCTCGCGCCGGCCTACTTCGGCGGCGACCCCAAGGACGTGGCGGTCGCTGGGGCGGACAAGGCGTACATCGTGATCAACGAGGGGACCCAGTCACCGGTCATCGGCATCCTTGCCCAGGGCCGCTTCATCCTGGTGCAGATCGGTGTGGAGGGGGCCACAGAGGAGCAGGCCGTCGAATTGGCCGAGATGGCGGCCGCGCGAGCCTGATCGCACGGGCTTCGTGCCGCGTCGCCGCGGCACCAACAGTCGAGGCAATGTGGGAAACGGGCCTGCACGAGGTTCAGATCCTGCACTGCCTGCCCGTCAGCCGCAGAAGGTGTGATCCGCCGCGGCGGGTGTCCCAGCACGGCTCACGATCGCTGCGGCGGGCTCGCCAGCCAGGCCCGTGCGGCCACCACGAGCGCGGCAACGCCGTTCTGCAAAGTGGGCTCGGGTAGCGGGGCGTACTCCGGGGAGTGGTTCGACGGCAGTGACCCAACCACCTTGGCAATGTCGGCTACCGTCGAGGCTGCCTCAAATCGCCCCGGGTCAGCGCCGCCGAGCAGCCAGTACACCAACGGCGCCCCGGCGGCAGCCGCCAAGATGCCCACGTCCTCGCTGCCGGTGACCGTTCCGGGATCTACCACCAGTGCGACGGTGCCCAGCGCCGAGCGGGTCCTATCGCAGGCCACCTCGTCGTTGACGACGGCCGGCGCGCTCTCGTACCACTCGACGTGCGGTTCTCTTGGTGCCCCGGAGGCGAGTGCTTCGGCTGCGACTATGCGCTCAATCGCAGACAGGATGTGTGTGCGCACCCCTGCGTCGTAGCTGCGGACGTTGACCAGGAGGTCAGCCGTGTCCGGGATGATGTTGGCCTTGGTCCCGGCTTGCACGGCGCCCACCGTGACCACGGCAGTCTGCATCCCGGCGATCTCGCGCGCCACGATCCCCTGCAGCCGCATCACGACTGCCGCGGCCATCACCACCGGGTCCACGGTCGCCTCGGGACGCGAACCGTGGCCGCCGCGGCCGTACAGGGTGATGCGCGCGCAGTCACTGGCCGCGAAGGCCGGGCCGGGCCGCAAGCCGATCACTCCGATGGGCAGCGGGGCCACGTGCTGGCCGAGGACCACATCAGGGACGGGTACCTTGTCGAACAAACCGTCGGCCACCATCCCCGCTGCCCCCGACACTGTTTCCTCTGCGGGTTGGAACAGCACCACCAACGTCCCGCTCCATGCCTGCCGACTCGAGGTGAGTTCCCCCGCAGCCCCGAGCAGACACGTCACATGCAGGTCATGGCCGCAAGCGTGCATGACACCCGGGACAGTGCTCGCATACGGCAGACCGGTGTCCTCGGTCACCGGCAGCGCGTCCATGTCTGCCCGCAGCAAGACCGTCGGGCCCGTTCCGTTGACCAGCACCCCGACTACGCCGGTGCCGCCTATACCCTCGTGCACCTGCATGCCGAGGTCGCGCAGACCCCTGCTGACCAGCGTGGCAGTCCGGTGTTCCTCCCCAGACAGTTCGGGGTGGCGGTGCAGGTCTTCGTACAGGTCACGCAGCATGACCTCACGCTAGCCACGAACGCCAGACAGCGCGCCACCCCACATGAGGGTGGCGCGCTGCGGCGGTGCTTCAGCGATGCAGGTCGAAGCGGTCGTTCTCCATGACCTTGACCCATGCTGCGACGAAATCGGTCACGAACTTCTCCTGGGCGTCGTCGCTGGCGTACACCTCGGCCAACGATCGCAGCTGCGAGTTCGACCCGAACACCAGGTCGACGCGGCTGGCTGTCCACTTCGGTGCGCCCGTCGACCGATCCGACCCCTGGTAGGTCTGCTGCTCGTCATCGACCGGTTTCCACGTGGTGCTCATATCGAGCAGGTTGGTGAAGAAGTCGGCGCTCAGAGTGCCGGGTCGTGAAGTGAGTACGCCCAGGTGAGAGCCGTCGTAGGTGGCACCGAGGGCGCGCATGCCCGCGACAAGCACGGTCATCTGCGGAGCGGTCAAGTTGAGCAGGTTCGCCTTGTCGACCAGGAGGTGTTCCGCTGGGCCGTGTGCGGCCTTACCCAGGTAGTTCCGGAACCCGTCGGCATTGGGCTCCAGCACGGAGAAGGACTCGACGTCGGTCAGCTCGGCAGTCGCGTCGGTGCGTCCGGGCGTGAACGCAACCACGGTCTGCACACCGCCCGCAGCCGCCGCCTGCTCGATCGCGGCGCCACCGGCGAGCACGATCAGGTCAGCCAGCGAGATCTGGGCGCCACCAGCGGCGTTGAACTCCGTCTGAATGTCGGAGAGTGTGCGCAGCACCTTCGCGAGTTGTGCCGGGTTGTTGACCTCCCACTCGATCTGCGGAGCCAGGCGCACACGGGCACCGTTGGCACCCCCGCGCTTGTCGGTATTGCGGAACGTGGCGGCCGATGCCCAGGCCGTGAGGACCAACTCGGCCACGCTCAGCCCCGAGTTGAGCACCATGGTCTTGAGCGCCTCGACGTCACTGTCCGACACCAGGTCGCCACTGACGGCCGGTACGGGGTCCTGCCAGATGAGCGGTTCGGTGGGGACCTCAGACCCGACATAGCGGGCGATCGGGCCCATGTCGC
The DNA here is from genome assembly GCA_029779995.1 of Actinomycetes bacterium. The sequence goes on along the minus strand of JAKOZM010000092.1, from coordinate 4,016 downwards.
GGTGGGTCAGTTTGAACCAGGCACGCGCGAACGCATCGGCGAATTCGGCCGGGTTTTCCAGGAACCGCCGGGAGATGGGCTCGTAGATCGGGTCCATCCGCAGGGCCAGGTCCGTGGTCAGCATGACCGGCATGTGCCTCTTCGACGGGTCGTGCGGGTCGGGCACGGTGCCCGCCGCGGCCGGATCTGTGGGAACCCACTGCCAGGCACCGGCCGGGCTCTTGGCGAGATCCCAGTCGTACTTGAACAGCGTCTCGAAGAAACTGTTGTCCCACGTTGTGGGAGTCGGAGTCCAGGCGCCTTCCAGCCCACTGGTAATGGTGTCGTCACCCTTGCCGCTGCCGTAGGAGCTCTGCCAGCCCAGGCCCATCTCCTCCAGCGGGGCCGCCTCCGGCTCGGCGCCAACCAGCGCGGCATCCCCCGCACCATGGGTCTTGCCGAACGTGTGACCGCCCGCGATCAGCGCGACAGTCTCCTCGTCGTTCATCGCCATGCGCGCGAACGTCTCGCGGATGTCGCGTGCTGCCGCGAGGGCACTCGGGTTGCCGTTGGGGCCTTCCGGGTTGACGTAGATCAGTCCCATCTGGACCGCTGCGAGGGGGTTGTCCAGCTCCCGCTCACCCTGGTACCTCTTGTCCTCCAGCCAGGTCTCCTCATTGCCCCAGTTGACCTCCTCGGGCTGCCATACATCGGCGCGCCCGCCACCGAAGCCGAAGGTCTCGAAACCCATTGACTCCAGAGCCACGTTGCCGGCCAGCACCATGAGGTCAGCCCATGAGAGCTTCTTGCCGTACTTCTTCTTGACGGGCCACAGCACGCGCCGGGCCTTGTCCAGGTTGGCGTTGTCGGGCCAGCTGTTCAGGGGAGCGAAGCGCTGCTCACCCCTGCCGGCGCCACCGCGGCCGTCGTGGATGCGGTAGGTGCCGGCGCTGTGCCACGCCATGCGGATGAACAGGGGGCCGTAGTTGCCGTAGTCGGCGGGCCACCAGTCCTGCGAGGTGGTCATCACCTCGTGGATGTCCTGCTTCACGGCCGCCAGGTCGAGGGTGGCGAACTCTGCGGCGTAGTCGAAGCCGTCTTCCATCGGGTCGAGTTCGCGGGGGTTCCGCTGCAGTTGCTGCAGGTCGACAGCCTCAGGCCACCAGTCCCGGTTGGTGCGGGCCATCGGCCGGTGGTGGGCGACGGGGCACTCGGCGGCGTTCTGTGGGGTTTCCACGGTCTCGGACAAGGCATTCCTCCTGGTTGCGGTTACTCGACGGACGTTCGGATGGCTTGGCAGGCGGGGCAGACGCCCCAGTAGATGACCTCGGCCTCGTCAATGGCGTAGCCGCGGTCGTCAGCTGCTGTGAGGCAGGGCGTGTAGCCGACGGCGCAGTCCACGTCCTCGAGCCGGTCACACCGCCGGCAGATCAGATGGTGATGGTTGTCGTCCACACGATCTTCGTAGCGTGCGGGGGAGCCGGCAGGTTGAATGCGCCGGATGATGCCCTTGTCGACCATGACGCCGAGGGCGTCGTACACCGACTGCCGGGAGATCGAGCCGATCTCGGATGTGACCACCTCGGTGACGGCTTCGGCACTGATGTGGGGGTTGTTGGCCACGGCTTTGAGGACTGCCAGACGTTGCGCGGTGACCTGAACGCCCTTGTGGCGAAGCAGGTCGGCAGTCACACGGGTGACCTTACCCGAAAGCGTGGACTATGTCCAGGATTGGACACGTCCAAAGGTGTCGCGCCGTCCACAGATCCCAGCAGGCCGGTAGGAACAGTGATGGATTTCGCCAAGGCTAGGGTCATGACCTTTCACAACCTCGTGCCCAATTGGCCCGATCTGCCCGTGACCGGTGCCCAGCACACCGCCGACCTGCTGGATCTACTGGTGAACATGCGGGCTCGCATCAACGGCGCCCTGCTCGTGCTGGTCTGCGACGACCAGCTCCGGCCCATGCAGCCGATCCTCATCGAAAACGACGATGCCGAGATCCCCCGACCGCCGGACATGACCGAAGCGCTGCGGACGCTGGCCGAGGGGATTGCGCGCAGCCTGCCGGGGGCGACCGCGCTGGTGGCGCTGTCGCGGGAGGGCAGCCTGACGCCGTCGGTCGTGGACCGCGCCTGGCATCGCAGCATATGCGATGCGTTCGCCGGTCAGGTAAAACTGATCGGGGTCCATCTGGTCACGCCCCGCGGGTCCGTGCCGCTGACGACTGGCAGGGTGGCCGCCTAGATGCGGCCCTACCCTTCGATCTCGACCCCGTCGTCGGTCATGATCACCACGATGGGGGCCTGGTTGCGGAATTCGGCAGTTCGTGCTGCGACACGCCGCGGGAATTCGCACCTTCTGCCGAATCCGCGGTGGGTTGTTCGGGTGCAGCGCGGTGCTGGGTGGGAACGTCAGCAATTCGGCAGTTGGTGCTGCGACACGCCGTGCGGATTCGCACCTTCTGCCCAGTCCGCGGCTGGAGCCCGCGGTGATCACCCGGCGGACACAACGCAAGCGATGCAGGCTAAACCCGCAATCAGCCTGAGGTGATCTCGTCCCCGTCGCCGATCTGGGAATTGGGGTCAGTGGACTGGATGTCCCCCGGCGGCTGCGCGTCGGAGTTCTTCTGCTGACTGCCGGCTACCGGCTCGGGGCGATCGTGGCTGTCCATGGGTTCTCCTCGCGGGGGTGGCTTGCCGCCACGTACCCGGGCCGCGGGCGCCTACACGGGCGCCGGTCCAGTGCTTAGATAGGCCAGGCGGGCAACCGCCTGGGTCGAACGGAGAGCAGATGAGTACCGGTCACGCACATCGTGCCGACAGTCACGACGTGATCCGCGTGCAGGGGGCACGGGAGAACAATCTCAAGAACATCACTGTGGACCTGCCGAAGCGGCGGCTGACCGTCTTCACAGGAGTGTCCGGGTCCGGCAAGAGCTCACTGGTGTTCGCCACCATCGCCGCGGAGTCGCAGCGGATGATCAACGAGACCTACAGTGCGTTCGTGCAGGGGTTCATGCCCAGCATGTCCCGGCCCGATGTGGATCGGCTTGAGGGCCTGACCACAGCGATCATCGTGGACCAGGAGCGGATGGGGTCCAATCCGCGCTCGACCGTGGGGACGGCCACTGATGCCAACGCGATGTTGCGCATCCTGTTCAGCCGACTCGGCCAGCCGCACATCGGATCGCCGAACGCGTACTCCTTCAACATCCCATCGGTCACCGCACACGGTGCCATCACGGTGGAGAAGGGAAACAAGACCAAGACGGAGAAGGCCACCTTCAGCCGACTCGGGGGGATGTGTCCTCGCTGTGAGGGCATGGGTTCGGTCAGCGACTTCGATCTCAGCGCTCTCTTCGATGACACCAAGAGCCTCAATGAAGGGGCGCTGACCATCCCGGGCTACACCATGGACGGCTGGTACGGGCGCATCTACCGCGGTTGCGGCTTCTTCGATCCGGACAAGCCGATCGGGGACTTCACGAAGAAGCAGATGCAGGACCTGCTGTACAAGGAGCCGACCAGGATCAAGGTGGACGGGATCAACGTCACGTTCGAGGGCCTCATCCCGAAGATCCAGAAATCCATGCTCGCCAAGGACCGCGAAGCCATGCAGCCGCACATCCGCGCGTTTGTCGACCGGGCGATCACCTTCGACATCTGCCCCGCATGTGAGGGCACCCGTCTGAGCCCGGAAGCGCGGTCGTCGAAGATCGACGGCATCAGCATCGCCGACGCGTGTGCGATGCAGATCAGTGACCTCGCCGGGTGGGTGCGTGGCTTGGATGAGCCGTCGGTGGCACCGCTGCTGACGGGCCTGCGGCACCTGCTGGACTCCTTCGCCGAGATCGGCCTGGGTTACCTGTCCTTGGACCGCCCGGCCGGCACGTTGTCCGGGGGCGAGGCGCAGCGCACGAAGATGATTCGCCACCTCGGCTCATCCCTGACGGACATCACCTATGTCTTCGATGAGCCCTCGATCGGACTGCACCCACATGACATCGCGCGCATGAACGACCTGCTGCTGCGTCT
>JAKOZM010000071.1 GCA_029779995.1 Actinomycetes bacterium | reverse complement strand
AGGCCGCCGGGAGGGGCTCAAACCCGCGCTCACCTCCAAAGTGACCAACCGGTTCCTCACCGACGACAAACCCGTGCCCCCGGAACTCCTGGCAGGGCGGCCGGTGATGTTATGCGAGTACGCCCACGCCATGGAGAACAGCCTGGGCAATCTGGCGGAGTACCTCGACGTCTTCTACCAGTACGACAACATGGCCGGGGGTTTCATCTGGGACTACATCGATCAAGCGATCCGGCACGACGGGAAGCTGCTCTACGGCGGTGACTTCGGTGACAAGCCGAGCCACCGGTACTTCTGCGCCAACGGCATACTCACCGGCGACCGGCATGAGCACCCGTCGGCCCGCGAGGTGTTCTGGGCCTATCGGAACCTGGTGGTCGAGGCAGTCGACCCGACGTCGGGGAGCTACCGGCTGACCAACCGCCACAGCTTTACCGACGCCGACCAGTTCACCCCCGAGGTAGAGGTGTTCGTGGACGGTGAGTGCACCCACCACGAGGTCCTGGCCCCAGTCGAGGTGCCACCCTGGGGCAGTGCCGAATGGGCTGTCCCGGCGACCGTACCCGGGGCCGGGGACGTCGTTGTGCGGTTCAGTTTCCGCGATCAGTCCGGCACCATCGTGGCCTTCGACGAGTTCGAGGTGGCTCGGGCGCTCCCAGACAGACCGCACGCGGGTGGTGAGGTGTGGCTGCAGGCGGGCAGCAACGAGATCGCCGTCGTGGCGGGGCCCACACACCTGTCGATCGACCCAGCCAATGGCACCATCCGGTCCTGGCTGCACAACGACCGCGAGGTGCTGGCGGGGCCGGTGCGGCGCAATTACTGGCGGGCGCTGACCGACAACGACCGGGGTTACGGCAACTTCGACTCCCGCTTGCAGAAGGTGCTGGTATCAAGAGCGTGGCAGGATCCCAGCGTCACGGTCCGCCGGTGGACGTCGGGCAAGCGAGGCGACTCGGTGCGGCTGGTCTTCCTGCTGAGCAGTCGCCTGTTCACGGCGGGTCTGCTGACCTACGACATCCATGGTGACGGCAGCGTCACCGCCACCCACCGTCTCACGCCGCGTAAGGACATGCTGCGCCTCGGATTCACCTGTGAACTGCCCGACGTACAGCGGGTCCGCTGGTATGGCAAGGGGCCGCATGAGAACTACATCGACCGCAATCGTGGGGCGTGGACGCAGATCCATGACCTGCCGATCGCTGAACTCCACCATCACTACATGCGGCCGCAGGAGAATGGCAACCGCACCCGGGTGAGATGGCTCGAGGCAACGGGCAGTTTCGGCACCCTGCGGGCTGAAGACGTGACCGGTGACCTGCTCGGGTTCAGCGCCTGGCCGTACACCCAGGAAGCGCTCGACACCGCGGAGCACATCCACGAGCTGGCGTTCACCCAGCGCGTCACAATGAACATCGATCGCCAGCAGCGCGGGGTGGGCGGCGATCTGCCGGGGGTCGCGGCACTACTGCCTGCCTACCGGATGCCGGCCGGGCAAACCCAACAGGTGTCCGTGCGGCTGAGCGTGCGGTGATCCTGGCAGGCTGAGCCCATGAA
>JAKOZM010000061.1 GCA_029779995.1 Actinomycetes bacterium | reverse complement strand
TCGCATGATCGACGAGGCCACCCTCGCCAGCGCGCCACTGCAGGTTCTGGGCCGCCTCCCGGACTCGTCCAACAACGCCCTGCTTTGCAGCGTGCCCGGGGATGCTGGTCCGGTCCGGGTGGTCTACAAGCCGGAGGCCGGGGAGCAGCCGCTGTGGGACTTCGAGCCGCGGACGCTGAGCCGGCGGGAGAAGGCCGCGGCGGTCCTTGATGAGCTGCTGGGATTCGACCAGGTGCCCGTGACCGCCTGGCGGGAGCATGGCCCGGCCGGCGCCGGAACCGTCCAACTGTGGGTAGAGGGAAACGTGGACCTGGCCGCGTTCGCCCCCGACGCGGTGCCCGATGGCTGGGTCGGGGTCGTGGACGCCGAGACGCAGGACGGGCCCGTCGTGGTGGCGCACCGCACTGACCTGCCGACGGCTCGGATGATCGTGTTCGACGCCATTGCCAACAACGCCGACCGCAAGGGCGGGCACCTGCTGCGCAACGAGACTGGCCTCTTCGGCATCGACCACGGGGTGACGTTCCACGACGAACCAAAACTGCGCACTGTGCTGTGGGGGCTGATGGGCGCGACCATACCTCCGGAGTTGCTGCAGGCTGTGTCAGCGGCGGTGCCGCACCTGGATCGGCTCGAGCAGTGGTTGACCGTGACCGAGGTCCGCGCAACGCGCGAACGGGCGCAGGCATTGCTGAATGCCGCCGTCTTCCCCGCACCGGAGGGGACGTGGCCGGCACTGCCCTGGCCTCTGATCTGATCTGTCCTGCAGCCCGCCAGAAACAGGATATGGATCGTTCAACTAGTCTGAAAGTGTGCGTTCCTGGCCCAGCGAAACCCTTCCCCCTCTGCCGAGAATCTCCGCAGATCTCACAGCGTTCGATACGGCAACGGGTCAGGTGCGCCCGCTGAATCCCGGCAGTCCTGCCCGAATGTACGTATGCGGCATCACCCCGTACGACGCCACGCACATCGGCCACGCCGCCACCTACGTTCTTTTCGACACGGTGCACCGCTTCTGGCGGCTCACCGGCAACGACGTCACCTATGTGCAGAACGTCACGGACATTGATGACCCCCTGCTGGAACGCGCCGCCCGCGACGGTGTGGACTGGCGCGGCCTTGCCGATTTCGAGATCCAGCGCTTCCGCGACGACATGGTGGCGCTACGGGTGTTGCCACCCACGCATCTCGTCGGAGCCGTGGAATCCATCGACTTGGCCGCCAGGCGCGTCGCTGACCTGCAGAATGCCGGTGCTGCTTACCCCGTCGATGACGACGTCTACTTCGACGTCACTGCAGCTGTTCGGTTCGGGAGCGTCAGTCACCTGTCAGATCCGGACATGGTGGGAATCTCCGCGGAGCGTGGCGGGGACCCGGGCCGTCCGGGCAAGCGCAACCCCATCGATCCGCTGTTGTGGCAGGCCCCTCGGCCCGGTGAACCGTCGTGGGACAGCACCGTCGGCAGCGGTCGACCCGGCTGGCACATCGAATGTGCTTCGATCGCACTCGATCTGCTAGGGCCCGGCTTCGACCTCCAGGGCGGTGGTAGCGACTTGATCTTCCCCCATCATGAGATGAGCGCTGCGCAGGGCGAGGCACTGCAGGGCTGGCCCTTCGCGCGCTCTTACGTGCACGGCCCCATGGTCGGCCTGGACGGACAGAAGATGAGCAAGTCCGTCGGCAATCTGGTCTTCGTCTCTGCGCTGCGCGAGGCCGGGGTCGATCCTATGGCGATCAGACTTGCGCTGCTGTCGCAGTCCTACCGTGAGGACTGGTCGTGGAGTGATGACCTCCTCGCCGAGGGGACGGCACGCCTGACCGCGTGGCGCGCGGCGCTGTCTCGGCCGACCGGGCCGACGAGTACGGATGCCGTGTCCGCCTTGGTGGAGGCCGTTGCCGATGACATCAACACCCCCGCCGCACTGGCAGTTGTGGACCAGTGGGCTCGGGAGCAGGATCTGCGCGGGGGTGACGATCCCGCGGGTCCGGGTCTGATGTCCCGGGCTGTCGATGGGTTCCTTGGCGTGGTGTAAATCGGGGCTGTCCGCTACTTGCTCTCTCATGGCCGTACGGGCGTATCCTGATGCTGGGTTCTGCGCAGTGCGAGCCCGGATGGGCACATCTCGACTCGGCGGAACTTCGGCCACGCGCAAGGTAGGGGGTCTGCACATGTCTAGGCGGATCAGTCTCATTCTCGGTGTCCTGGTGGCGTCACTGGCACTGTTCACGGCCACGGTGATGACGGGAGCGCCGGCCGGGGCCGCCAGGGTGCCTGACCCGTCGGTACCGACAGCCGCTCGTTACGGCAACACCTACGGCGCCCTCTCGCTGGCCATGTCCGGCGGTGCCGTGGGTTGGTCCAACGGCTACTCCACCAAGTGGCAGGCCTTGCGGCGTGCGCAGAACGAGTGCAAGTCGACGTCGGACTACCCGTGGACGTGCCGCAAGATCGCATGGGTGCGCAACGGGTGGCTCGCCCTGGCTGTGCGCTGGGACGGCAACAACATCGAGCGCTACGGATGGGCGGTGGGCAGCACGAAGCGGTACGCCTACTGGGCGGCGAAGGACAAGTGCGGGTACGGGTGCGTGCGCCGCGCCAGCACGAACAGCTTTGGGTAGAGAGCTGCCCACAAAGGGCCGCACGTGTGTCATCACGGGCGCACTGCCGTTCACACCGTGGGCATTCGCTACCTCGGTGGTGTTGCCCGCGTGGGCGGGGGGACCTGTGTTTAGGGGTCGTCGGGGTGGCTGGTGTATCGCTTGCCGCGGGGGCTGGTCCAGATCATGGTGTTGTTGGGTCCGCGCTCGACGTGCCAGCCGCCGTGGGTTTTCACCCGGTGGTGTGTCCGGCACAAGGGCTGCAGATTGTCGACATCGGTGGGGCCGGCCGGGTAGGCGATGATGTGGTCGAGGTCGCAGGAGCGTGCTGTCCGGCGACAGCCGGGGAACCGGCAGTGCCGGTCCCGGGCGTAGACGTACCGGCGCATCGTCACGGTCGGGGTGTAGCCGATCCGGAACTGCGGTGGGGTCAGCCGGATGATCGCCGAGGGTAGTTCCAGGCGGCGCAGCAGATCCTCGGCGTGGGCATCAGCGATCGGCCCGTACCCCTCGATCTGCGCCCCGTCATCGGTCATGATCACCGCGATCGGGATCTGCTCGGCCGCGCTCACCCCGGTCAACAACTCGATGAACGTGTCGGCCTGGCTGGCGTCGCGGGACCCGTCGATACGGGTAGACCGGGCCCGGATCGAGGCCATGCAGGCGGTGGCCTCTTCGGCGGTGAGGTACGCCGACAGGGTTGCCATCCCATCCGGCTCCGGTATCAGGCTCACACGGCGGCGTTTCCGGGCATGCTTGCGGCGCCGGTCGGCGGCATCCGGGTCGATCCGATCCACCTGCCGGGTCAACCACGGCCGCAACTGCGACCGGGTCCGGGTCGCGGCGTAGTCGAGGGCCCGCTCGGCCAACCCCTGCCGGTCAGCCCGGGACAGGCCCAAAGTGGCGCGGGTGATCTCGCGGACCTTGCCCAAATCGATCCGGCCCTCGGCCAACGCCGCCAGCACCACCGGCAGGTCCTCCACCACATCCACCGCCACATCGACCATCGAGGCCGCCGCCCCCGGCGTCCACACCATCGCGCACGCCACCTCCGGCGGCGTCGGGTCGACCACCACCCCATCCGGATCCGAGCCCAGCTCGGCCTCCACATACACCTGGTGCAAGGCCCGCAACTGCTGGGCGTGACAGAACCCGATCACCGCCTCAGCCGCTTTCGCGACCTCCAACGGATCCCCCCGCGACAGCATCACATCCCACGCATCCACCACCGAACTGTTCATGACCACACCGTACGAGGGGGGTACGACAAACTACTCTGACCAGGGATTACGCGGTGGATAACCCCTACCGGGTGTCCCGCTGGGTGACGCCTCCCAGTCACCTCCGGGATCAATCGCCTTCGACATGAAACGCATCCTTTCTACTCAGGAGATTGCGACACCAGATGCCGGGCGACTTGTGAGTGACGTTTGCGTTACCGCGTGTCTCCGTCGCTATGGAACGCAAAACCTCTTCTGCGGCGGTACCCCGGTGCCGGGCCGAACCTCGTGCCGCGCCGGGCCTTGATCAAGCGCTGGTACTCTCGCCGGCATGAGACGTCTGCTCCCAGTCGCTGTTCTCGCTGTCGCCGCGCTTTCGATTCCATTCGCTCCGGCGACGGCGAAGGGTGCCCCCACCGCCACCTACAACGGGAAAGCCACCTCAACCGACGGCACGACCAAGTACGGTGCCGCCAGTTTCACGATCAAGAACGGCAAGCTCGTGGCGTGGAGCGCCAACGAGGTCCCCCGCCAGTGCCAGGATCTGGAGCTGATGAACTACGGATTCACCGTCGCCCCCAACGTGCTCAAGGCTTACGGGCTGAAGACCCAGGACGTGAAGCTGAGTAAACAGGGTCGATTGAAGTTCACCTACACTCAGCCGAGTCACCGGGACACGATCACGGTCAACGTCAAGTTCACCTCCAAGACCGCATCGGGCAGTGTAATCAACCGAGCGGGCACGGGAGAGACTGAGACGCAGAACTGCTTCGGCTCGGCGAAGGTGACCCTCCGGAAGTGAGGTTGAGTGAGGTCCAACCTCACAAGGACCGGCGACCTCGCGCACTCGTCTCTCAAGCAAGCACTGATCAATCTTGTCCCGCCTGGACCCACGATCTGCGCGCCCTATCATCTGGCGCCAAGGCGCTGCCATGACCCAAGATGCTGGTCCGCCCATCTCACACGCCCAGCCACGCTTCGCTCAGAGCATTAATCAGCGCTTCCCTAGGCTCCGCGGTTCCAAATCAGCGCAGGTCTGCGGGGTTGCCGCCAAGCCTGAACCGCATGACCCCACGATCGCGGGCGCAGAGTCAGAGGTGGCTCGCCGTTGATCGGCCCGAAGAAGTCCCTACACGGAGGTTCTCAGTGGCTCGAGGGCTGCCAGGATGAGGTCGAGGCCGAACAGGAACTCCTGCGCCGGGTCGTAGCCTTCAGCGAAGAGCACGGCAGCGGACTCGTTGAGGTAGGGAAACATGTCAGCGGGAAGTTGGGGCAGGTAGACAGCCTCGGCCATGTCAGCGAACTCGTCGGCGGTGTCGAACGGCAGACTGGCCTCCTGCAGGGCAAACCCGTACACGTAGCAGTCGAGCAACCAGTTGGCGTGCGTCGCCATCACGACCGAGAATCCGGCTCTGCGCAGGCAGGCGGTGACAGCTTCGCGGTGGCGCAGGTTCGCCGGCCCCGGCGACGTACGCGACTCCATCAGGCCGATCGCCCACGGGTGGCTTGCGAGGACGTCTCGGGCGGACACCGAGCGCCGTCGCATCGCCGACGCCCAGTCCGTCTCCTCGGCTGGGAGCTCGATCTCGTGGAACACGACGTCGATCATGGCGTCCAGCAGTTCTTCCTTGCTCGCCACGTAGTGGTAGAGCGACATCGCGCCCGCGCCGAGCGCGTTGGCCAACCGGCGCATGCTCAGCCCCGCGACTCCCTCCCGGTCGGCCATCCGGACCGCCTCGAGCACCACCCGCTGCTTGCTCAGCCCTGCGTCAGACCCGACCTGAGGTTGTTCGGACACAGACATCTCCTGGCTCCCTCGAACAACGTGAAAAGCGTACAGCGTACGAGCCTAGTTCGATGCACGAACCAGATGCCACTGACCCGTCGAATCAGGCCGGTCGCGGGTCCAGATGGAACGGGTAGGCACGAGGCTCGCGCCGGCAGATCCTTCAGACGGGGGACGGTGAGTTGATGCCAGCCCATCAGTCCCCCACTCCCTGAGGGAATATGCGTGCGGGTGGGGAGACTTGAACTCCCACGTCCGAGGACACAGGAACCTAAATCCTGCGCGTCTGCCAATTCCGCCACACCCGCGGCTGGGTTCAGGGTACCCAGGTAGCCCCGTGCCGGAGCAGTCGGGCTGACGGCCTTACACGCCGAGTTCAGCGCGCAGCTTGGCCACGTGACCCTTCGCGCGCACGTTGTACATCGCCTTCTCGATCACTCCGTCTTTGATGACGAATGTGGATCGGATGACGCCCACCACCGTTTTGCCGTACATCTTCTTCTCCCCGTAGGCGCCGTAGGCCTCGAGGACCTGCTTGTCCGGGTCGCTGAGCAAGGGAAAGGTCAGACCGTCGCGCTCGCGGAACTTGGCGAGTTTCTCCGGTTTGTCGGGGCTCAGTCCGACTACGGCAATGCCCGCGGCCGCCAATGCGTCCAGGGAGTCTCGGAAGTCGCATGCCTGCGTCGTGCAGCCGGGGGTCATCGCCGCGGGGTAGACGTAGAGGACCAGGGTCTTGCCTGCGAAGTCGGCTAGTCCCACCGTGTTGTGGTGATCGTCGGTCAATGTGAAGTCGGGGGCGGCGTCGCCATCAGCAAGTCGTGTCATGAATGCACCTTATGACCCGCTTCTGCACCCAGCAACTATTGCGAACTGTTCGCAATAAGGGCATAGGATGGTTGGCATGCAGACCGTCGCCATGCACGTGCCTGACGGCTTCCTGAACATCCCGGTGAGTCTGGCGGCCTATGCCGCCGCCGCCGTCGTGCTCGGTGTGGCGGTCGTGAAGGCCCGCTCGGAACTCGACGATCGGACCGCGCCGTTGGCCGGTCTCACGGCTGTGTTCATCTTTGCCGCGCAGATGCTCAACTTCCCCGTAGCCGCAGGCACCAGCGGACATCTGCTGGGTGGCGCGCTGGCCGCCATTCTGGTCGGCCCCTGGGTGGCCATCCTGGTCGTCACCGTGGTCCTGACGGTGCAGGCTCTGCTCTTCGCCGACGGCGGGCTAACGGCCCTCGGCATCAACATCGTGAACATGGCCATCGTCACGGCGGTGGTCGGATGGCTGGTCTTCCGCCTCGGCGTGCGTTTCATCAAGACACCCAAAGGTGCAGCGGTGCTCGCCGGGGTGGCCGCGTTCTTGTCGGTCCCGGCCTCCGCGATGGCCTTTGTCGCCGAGTACTCGCTAGGAGGCACTGCTCCGGTATCCCTGGCGGCCGTGGCTACCGCGATGGGCGGAGTCCACATCCTGATCGGGATCGGTGAGGCTGTGATCACGGGACTGGTCGTGGCCGCCGTCCTGGCGAGTCGACCCGACATCGTGGCTGGCGTGCAGGACACCCCCTTGGCGCGGCCCGTGCCCAAGCCGCAACCGGTGAGCGCATGAAGCGGCTGCTGATCGGAGGAGCTCTGGTCGCGGTTGTTCTGGCCGCTGTCGTCTCGTTCTACGCCTCGAGCGCTCCTGACGGGCTCAACAAGGTCGCCGAGGATCACGGCATCGTCGAGCAGGACTCCGCCGCGGCCGGTTCCCCGTTGGCCGACTACAGCGTTAACGGCCTGAGCAACGATCGGCTGAGCAATGCCACTGCGGGCCTCGTGGGGCTGGCGGTGACGGCCGCCGCCGGATTCGGGCTCTTCTACATCGTCAAAGGTCGGCAGAACTGAGCCAGACCTCGCTGCTGCAACGCGGTTACGTCCCCGCCGCGTCGGCCGTCCACACCCTTTCCCCGCAGGCAAAAATCCTCGCGGTGACAGCTTTCGTGGTGATCGTCGTGCTCACGCCACGCGAGTGGATATCGGCATTCCTCGGTTATGCCGCGATCCTCGCGGTGGCCTTGGCGTTCGCGCGAGTGCCGCCGCGCCGGGTTGCGCGTGGGCTGGCGATCGAAGTGCCCTTCGTGCTGTTCGCGGTGCTCCTGCCGTTCGTGGGCCACGGCCCGGACAACTGGCTCGGGCTGTCCATCCCCGGCATGTGGGCGGCCTGGAACATCTTGGTCAAAGCCACGCTCGGTGTGGTGGCCGCGACGCTGCTGGCGTCCACGACCCTGCCCGTGGACATCCTCGCGGGCCTGCAAGCCCTGCGGATACCGTCCGCGTTCGTGGCCATCCTGACCTTCTTCGTGCGCTACGTCGACGTCGTCGCCGACCAATACCAGCGCATGCGGGTGGCGCAGCGCTCGCGGGGCTTCACAGCGTCCAGCCCGCGCTCGTGGCCGGTGTTGGCGCATGGCCTCGGTGCGCTGTTCGTCCGCTCTTTCGAGCGTGGCGAACGGGTGCACCTGGCTCTGGTTAGTCGTGGTTATGAGGGCCAGCTGCCGGTGCCTGAGTCGTCGGGGGCTGCTTGGCCGGCCGTGGTCCTACCGGCCGCTGCCGCCGTGATCGCGATGGTCCACGCCCTATGGTGATCGACCTGGACGGCGTCGGGCACACGTATCCGGACGGCACGGTGGCGCTGCGGAACGTGACTCTCAGTGTGGCCAAGGGGGAGCGAGTGGCGCTGCTGGGGCCCAACGGCGCGGGCAAGACAACCCTTGCCCTGCACTTGAATGGCGTCCTGCCCGCCCAAGAGGGGGTGGTGCGCGTTGCCGGTGAACTGCTGGGTCCGCAGACAGTGCGTCAGGTCCGGCGTCAGGTCGGGCTGGTGTTTCAGGATCCGGATGACCAGTTGTTCATGCCCACGGTGGGTCAAGATGTCGCATTCGGACCCATGAACTTCAAGCTCGACGACGTGGCCGGCAGGGTGCAGCGGGCGCTGCGGGCAGTGGGGATGCAGGCAGCTGTCGACCGCCCCCCGCATCACCTGTCCTTCGGTCAGCGGCGGCGTGTGGCGATTGCCACGGTGCTGTCCATGGACCCGCAGATCCTCGTTCTGGATGAACCCACGTCCAACCTCGATCCAGCAAGTCGGCGCGAGTTGGCAGACATCCTCACAGCGGTGGACGTCACGATGTTGATGGTCACTCACGATCTGTTGTTCGCCTGGCAATTGTGTCCGCGCTCGGTCGTCCTGGCCGACGGAACGGTGCAGTACGACGGCCCAACGAGGGCATTGCTGGCCGACCCCGACCTTCTGCGCAGATTCCGGCTGGAACTTCCGTTCGGTGTCTCGCTGGCCCCTTAGCGCGGGCTAGAGTGAGGCCATGCCTGATGCCCCCGATGCGATTCTTCCCGCCAATTCCGCTGGCTTGGACAAAAAGAAGCCCGAGGTAGTCAAGGGCACCGCGCAGCCGGCACCGCGATCGATGGCCGACATCGAGTCGGACATGGATGCCACCCGTGCCCGCCTCACAGCGACGCTGGACGAACTGAAGGTGGCGGCCAGTCCGCGCAACATCGCTGATCGCCAGGTGCAGAAGGTGCGTGCTTTCTACATCGATGAGTACGGGGCCGTCCGTGTGGACCATGTCGCTGCCACCGTCGGTGTCGTCGTGGGGATGATCGTCGTGCGGCGGGTCTGGCGACGAATCACCCGTTGATGCTGCCGATCAAGCTGCTGCATGACCGGGTTCTCGTCAGCGAGGAACGCGACGGTGAGCGGCACTCCAGCGGTGGCATCCTGATCCCGGCCACTGCCTCAGTGGGAAAGCGACTCGCATGGGCAACTGTGGTCGCCGTGGGGCCGAACGTCCGGCACATGGACAACGGTGATCGCGTCCTCTTCGAGCCTGAGGATCGGGCGCTGGTGGAGATTCAAGGCAGCAGCTACGTGCTCCTGCGCGAGCGTGATGTTCATGCAGTTGCGAGCGAGCAGATCGGGCACGACGAGACGGGGTTATACCTGTAGAAGTGCTTGCGCCCACCGGGCGGCGTTCCAGGGTGTGGCTGATATGCTCATTTTCGTTGCGCCGCTAGCTCAATTGGCAGAGCAGCTGGCTCTTAACCAGCGGGTTCGGGGTTCGAGTCCCTGGCGGCGCACTCCCAGTAGTACAGGCCCTGGTCGGGCGATGTAGCCATCGACGACCAGGGTTCTTGTCTTTGGTCGCGACTCTTGTCAGACGTAGAAGTACGGCGGCATCCAGCCGTAGTAGGCCGAATCGCTGAATCCCTGGATCTGCAGGATCGACACCGCTCCGGAGGTGGTGGAGACCATCCGGCCATCGCCCAACGAGATCGCGATGTGGCCGTGACCGCGACCGATGGCGCTGGACCACACCACGAGGGCGCCACGCGGGGGCATCCCGGATGTGTGGTGCAGCGCCGCAGGGGAACCAGTCCACACCAGGTAGGCGGACCCCGGTCCGGAACTGCGCCCATATGCCAAATCAACGAACCGCAGACAGAAACCAGCGTCGCGAACGACCCCCACCTGGCTCAGTGCCCACGCCACCGCTTGCTCCGCCGATCGCGGGTTGCTGTAGCCGCCGGGCAACATGGCATCGACCTGGGTCCCGACGCTGCCCACTTCACCGGTCCACCCAGCCGGCTGACCGGCGATCGCTGCCTGAGTGGCGGTGCCCGCCCCGGCGATGGCGAACAACGCTACGAGTCCTGCCAGCAGCTTCATGCCACCGCCTCGATGCGGTGGGCAGGGCATGGTCGGCGCAGAGGTGCAGGCGTGGCTCGCATGGTCCGACCCTGCCCCCGGTCGATGGGGCCGGTTTCGCTTATCCACATTTCCACCGCGGTAGCGTCCGGCTGTCAGCACCCCGTGTCAGGGTCGACCTGAGCACGAGGCGAGAGGACAGCGATTGTGACGACCTGGCAGTTCATCACCGTAACACTGGGGGACTTGGGTAACCCTTCGCCGACGGCCCCCGGTGAGGTGACCGCGCAATGGACCAAGGTGATGGGTTTGGCGAAGTGGGCAGCGTTTGCGGCAGGCGCCCTTGGTCTGCTGGTGGCCGGAGTCATGATGAGTATGGGCCGGCGCCACCGTTCCGGCACAGCGGCGGATGGTGCCGTCGGCGTTCCGTGGGTGATCGGTGGGCTGTCGACCGTGGCCCTTGCCGTGCCGATCGTCAACCTCTTCATGTGATGCCATCGAACGCTTTGGCGGAATCGTTTGTGACGCTGTTGGACTGGGCGCTGCGTTGGTGGCTGTCTGGTCGCGATCCGGGTCTGGCCCTGATTCGTGACAACGTGACGGAGTTGCGTCCCGTTATGCGGTGGGTGGGGGCAGTGGCATTGGCGCTGGCGATCGTGGCGGCGGGGGTATTGCTCATGGTCAGGCGGCGCGGCGCAGATCTGGCCGATCTGACCTTGGGCGTCGGGCGGTTCGTCGTCGCGTTGTCCGCGGGCTGGCTGGTGTTCGCCTCGGGATGGGCTCTCTGCGATGCACTCGGGAGCTGGATCCTAGGGGGTCGTCCGGACGCTGGGCCCTATGTGGACGCGGTGACGACTGCTCTCAGCGATGCTGAGCCCGCCATCGCGATGACCCTCAGCGTGCTGGGCATGGCGGCCGTGCTCGGCTTCGTCGCTGTGGTGCTGGCCCGCTTCGTCATCGCGGTACTACTGGTCGCGGGGATTCCAGCGGTGGCGGCGGCATCTGTCTTCAGAGGCGCTGGCAGCCTGCGCGTGGCCCTTGCCTGGCTGCTCGCGGTCCTCGCTTTCCGGCCCCTGTCCGCGATCATCTACCGCGTCAGCCACGATCTGGTCACCATGTCGCGGGAACCCATTGTGGTCCTGCTCGTCGTGACCATGACCTTCCTGCTCAGTGCCGCCATGCTGCCGGGGGTGGCCCGCCTGGCGGCGAACGGGCGCAGCGTATGAGTACCCCGGTGCGGGTCTATGGGGGCTGGCGGGAGCGACGCGGTTTCGGGATCGGCTCCCTGTCCGGAAGGCAGACGGCGTTCGGGCTGGTTGCCGTCCTGATGGTCCTGCTGTGTCTGATGATGGTTCCGCGGGCGTTGCCGCTGCTCGCAGTTCCTGTTGGGCTGGCACTGGCCGCGGTGTTCACGCGAGTACGGGGCGAGAGTCTGGTGTCGATCACGAGTCGGCACGCCCAGTGGCAGAGGGCAAAGAGCCGTGGTCGGACCACCTACAACGCGACGCAGACCCCGGAGTTGCCGGGTGTCCTGTCGCAGGTGAGCATGATCGCGGGCGACGGTTATGTCGTGCTGTACGACAAGCCTCGCAGGACCCTGACCGCCCTGGTCCCGGTCGAGCCGCAGGGAGTGACGTTCGCAACCGCTGACGAGATCACGGATTGGATGACGCGCTGGGGAGGGTGGCTCAGTCATCTGGGGTACGTGCCGAACGTGGCCCACGTGGTCGTGACCGTACACACGGCTCCTGGGCCGGCCGACGTCTTTGACGATGAGCCGGCGGACGGGCTGGCGGCCGACGTGATGCGCGACTTGCGGGCACTGTCGGTTTCGCGGTGCGTGGCCCGCACGGTGCTGTCGGTGACGGTTCACACCGGCGGCTCAGATGTGCCGGTGGCTGCGCAGAGGCTGCAGGAAGTGCTCGGCAGTCTCGAGAGCCTGAACACGTGCGGGGTGACCGTGCTCGACGCGATGTCCGACCATGACGTGACGCAGTGGGTCAGATCCTGCTACGACCCCAGCCTGGACCATGGGACCTACGGGCAGTGGCTTGATGCCCGGCCGACCGCGGCTGTGGAGCAGTGGGACAACTACCGCCACGACAGTGGGGTCTCGGCGGCGTTCATGTGGGACGAGTGCCCCGGGGACGGGGTGTCCGCCCAGTCGCTGAATCGGCTATTGGGACCCGCAGACTACGTCAAACGCGTGAGCATGGTGTTCGAGCCCATCTCGGCGCATGTTGCCGCACGCGAAGTCGACCGCCAGGCGGAGGCTGCGTCTTTCCGCAGCGAGTACCGCCGTCGGCTCGGTCGTGATGAGACGGCCAGGGAACGCCTCGACATCCAGAAGGCCCGACAGACCGCCCACGAGCAGGCCTCCGGATCGGGATTGGTTGATGTCGGACTGTATGCGGTGGTGACGGCGCACGGTGAGCAGGATCTGGAGTCCTGTGCTGCCGACCTGCACAATAGGGCGGGCGAGGCGCGGATTCGCCTGCGTCGGGCCTACGGAGCGCAGGCACAGAGCTTCGCGGCGACGCTGGGCTTGGGCTATCTACCCCGGCACGGATGGTGAGCGATGCGCAGTCGCACATTCACAGCCGGGACAGACACGGCGGCGGCCCTGTTTCCCTTTGTCGCCGGAGCCGGGGCACCCACCGAAGGGGTGCCGGTCGGGGAGCATCTGATCTGGCGGGAGACCGTCCACCTCGATCCGTTCGCGTGGCTGGCCAACGGATTGACAACCAATACCGGTATGTTCCAGCTCGGCCAGCCTGGCACAGGCAAGTCCGCATTCGCCAAACGTCAGATCGTGGGCATGGTCGCCCGCGGGGTGCGGCCGGTCATTCTTGGAGATGTGAAGGGGGAGTACGCCGAGTTGGTAAGCCGACTCGGCGGGCAAGTGATCAAGGTCGGTCGGGGGCTCGACCGGATCAATCCCCTGGATGCCTCATCATTGGACGGCGGTACGGACATCGACGTCCGCGCGCAGCGGCTGTCGTTGTTGCTGGCGCTGTGCTCGCAGGTGCGGCGCAACAGGCCGGTGAACAACGGTGAGGAAGTCGTGCTCGCTGCCGCGATTGACCAGGCGACGAAGGAGGTGGCTGAACCTACCATCCCCGGCGTCCTACACATACTGCGAAGTCCGCAGCCCGCACTGCTGCAGGCTGCCCAGGTTCGTACTGCCGACCAGTACGACGAGGTGACACGCGAATTGCGGTGGACGCTGGGACTGCTGGTGCAGGGGTCACTGGCGGGCGTCTTCGATGCCCCCAGCACCCGGCACTTCGATCGCAACGCGTCGGCCATCTCTATCGACCTGTCGGGCGTCCACGACGAGGCTTTGTTGGGCGCGGCCATGGTGTCGGCCTGGGCCTGGGGGCAGGCGGCGGTGGCCGCCGCCGCTCGTGTGGACCCCGCCGCCCGCTGGTTCATCGTGATGGATGAGTTGTGGCGGGCGCTGCGCGGTGCGCCCGGCCTGGTCGATCACGTCGATGCCCTCACGCGCCTCAACCGCAGCAAAGGCGTGGCCAGCCTCATGGTGACCCACTCGTTGAACGACCTGCAGGCGTTGCCGGATCCGGCGGACGTGGCCAAGGCCATGGGCTTCATCGACCGCAGCGCCGTCGTGGTGCTTTCCGGGTTGCCTCGTCGTGAGCTTGACGTCGTGGGCCGCGTCGTGGCCCTGTCCGAAGCGGAGCAGTCCCTGGTGGCCGGGTGGGCGTCGGCGGATCGCTGGCAGGCGGGCCGGCGGCACCCAGGTCGTGGCAAGTACCTGATCAAGACCGGGCACCGGCCGGGGCTGCCAGTGGCTATGCGGCTCACGGACACCGAGGCGCGTCTCTATGACACTGACCCGAGTAACGGTGGTGACCGGTGAGAGACCCTCCAGCAGGTGTCCTCAGGCGCGGCGGGCGACCCGGTTCTTCGGGGAGTACCGGTAGCTTGCGGTGCGAGTGAAAGGCAGCAATCGCTTCGAGCCGCGAGCCTTCTGCACCAAACGCACCCGCAGGGCTGCAGTCGAGGTGATCACCAGAGTCGGCGTCCCCTTGCGCTTCACGACCCGGCAGGCACCCTGCTGGCGCAGCTTCTGATCGGTCCCGGCGCGCTTGCACAGCGCCTGCGTGCGCAGGAGTCTGCCCTGGGCCGTGCGCACTGGGCGCAGGGGCTGTTCGCGACGCAGCCGAGTGGGCAGCCGGCGTTTCACGGTCTGGCTGCGCCGGGACAACTTCGTCGTCTCGGTGTCGGCTCGTCGCTCCACCTCAGCCTCGCTGCGGGCACCGGCTCGGATACACCCGGGCGTCATCGTCGGGCTGTTCCACAAACGCTCCCAGTTGTCCACGAACGGGGCGTTCACCGCCGGGCTGGAGAACTGCACGAACGTCTCGTCGTTCTTCTCGAGGGCGTTGTCCGTGAAGTTGTGGCTGCCCGTCCACGTGACGGTCTGGTCGTTGAGGCCGCCGTAGTTGCCGTTGATGGTGAAGTACTTGGCGTGAATCGTGACCCGGTCGCGTTTGGAACTCGGCGAGATCTTGACCAGGGTCTTCGGCTCCAGAGTCTGGCAGAACTCCTGGGTGATCGTGTCTTGGCGCGCCAGCACCGCGACCGTGCAGCCGGCCTGCGCGAGTCCCACCAAAGCATTGCGCACCTTCTTGCGGGAGAAGAAGGGCGCCATGACCCGTACAGTGGTCGGCTGGGCGGCGCAGTTGACGGTCTTCAGCCACGCCGAAACCGTGTCCTTGTCGTCGGTGCGGGGGAAGAAGTGTGCAGTCACCGCCCCAGCCGCGACCGGCGGCCGGTAGGCGTCGTAGTTGTCATCGGTGACCCGGCGTTCTATGAACAGATCATCGAAGTAGCCCAGGAACTGCTCGTACAGAGTCTGGTTGCCGTAGATGATCACGGCCGCGTTGTAAGCGCTGTCGCCACTGCCATCGGGGCGCAAGTTGCTGGTGCTTTGGAACACGACGTGCACAGCGTTGCCGGTCCGGGAGAAGGTGGCGAACTTGTTGTGATTGATGCTGTCCGGCTCATCGGTGATACACGATCTGTTGCACTGCGCCGTGGCCGAGGTGCCCAAAGTCTCGGCCAGCCGGGCGTAGGCATCATCGATGGCG
>JAKOZM010000059.1 GCA_029779995.1 Actinomycetes bacterium | reverse complement strand
GACGGACTGTTTGACGTCGGGGGCAAGCCAGTTGAGGTCTTCGATGAAGACCTCCTGGAACTCGCCTCGGTCGACCTTGGGCAGAAGGTCCTGACTCACTTGCCGGTCACTCCAATCGAGCACACGATCCGAAGCTCGTCCGACTCACTGGAGCCGATGACGAGACGTTCCTCCCGGTAGAGGCGGTCGAGCAGGTCGAGTACGTCCTGATCGGCGTACTTGTTGCGCAGCGCGATAGATAGCTGGTTGGCGGCGTGCGTCGTCAGCGGCCGCTCGTGGAGGGCGTTGAGTGCGTCCTCGGCTTGCTCCGCGTAGAACGTGCCCCCGAACCTCTCCCAGATCCGTTTGCGGACCCCGCGCAAATTGCCCGCCGCTCGGGCTTCGATGGTCAAGGGGCCGCGGACTAGTTCCGCCTCGCGCTCGAAGTGGTCGTCGCGGAGCGGCGCGGTCGGCGTTGTCGGTTCAGCCTCGAAGATCCGAAGGGCTTCGGCTGGCGTGAGCAGTCGCTCGGTGCCCGAATTGCTGTCGCTCGTTGCGAAGGCATCGACTCCGGACTCGGTGCGCACGAAGCAGGTCACCCCTCCGGTGGACTCGCGGGCGTAACGGTCACGGGTCGAGTGGATGAGGTCGGGCAGGGTCAGGACCTTCTTGGTCACTGCGGGATGGCTGTCCTGGGCGTTGCTCCAGGCGAGCCAGGCCTCGCTGACGGCGTCGGCCTCACCTTCGCCGTCGTCATCGTCGTCGGCGAGGCGTCCGTCGTAGAAGTCGTTCAGGATCTTGATCTCGTCGTCGGTGCCGAAGAACTGCTCGTCGGACCCGAAAGCCTCGGCGGCGGCGCTGAGCCTGGCGCGGATGCGTTGGCGCAGGCGGATCTGCTGCTCGACCTTGTCGTGGGTAATCAGGTAGACGTGGACGATGTCGGACTCCTGACCGACGCGGTCGACGCGGCCCGCGCGTTGGATGAGGCGGATGATCGCCCAGGGCAGGTCGTAGTTGACGATGACGTGGCTGTCCTGCAGGTTCTGCCCCTCCGAGAGCACGTCGGTGGCGACCAGCACGTCGATCGGGTCCTCCGGCACCTTGACCTCATCGACGCGCTGTCCGGGCAATCGGTTGGAGCGGGGAGAGAAGCGGCGGGCGACGTCGGAGGGATCGGTGGAGTCGCCGGTTGCCAGGCCCACATTGTCGATCCCGGCGGCGTCGAGGGCCTCAGCCACGTAGTCGGCGGTGTCCTTGTACTCGCTGAAGATGAGGACCTTCTTGCCTTCGTGATCGCCGCGGAGCAGGTCGACGAGGGCGTTGACCTTGGTGTCGCGGGTGGAATCCCAGCTGCCGAACCGGGTGAGCATCGAGGTGATGAGCTCGTTGTCTTTGACCAGGTCGTGGCGAAGCGTGATCTTGAACACGGTCGAGTTGAGCCACTTGGTCTTGGCCGGCGCGCTCTGGCGAAGTTCCTGGTACCTGCTCTCCAGCGACCCGCCCACCGGTTCGTCGTTCTCGAGGTCCTCGTCGCTGATCGAGATCTGCCGGTCGGTGAAGGTCCCGAGCGGCACCTGCAGCTTCTGGTCGATCGCGTAGATGAACAGCTCGTTGCGGGCTCGCTGACGCTGCAGCGACAGGATGAAGGAATGCCCCGATGATGAGAGTCGCTTGAACAGCCCGACCCGCACGAACCCGCTCACGTTGCCGCGGCCGGATCGGATGTCGTCGAGGTACTGCTTGTCTTGGGGTGTCTTGGCGGCCCTCGGGTCCTCGTAGTCGGATAGGCGGTAACGCGGCAGGGTCAGCTTGGCGATGGCGTCGAGGGTGGTGTCGTCCTCCATCAGCGAGGCTGGGTCAGTCGCGCCGAAGGCGTGGGTCAACGGATGCGGGACCCGGGTCGGGAAGAAGAACTCCGTGCCGTCGGCGAACTGCAGGTACTCGCGCTCCTGGGTCGTGCCATCGGCCAGCGTGAGCGTCTTCTTGCGCGCGGACTTCTTGATGAAGCTGCGGGTCCGGCGAACGAGGTGGTCGGACATGAGGCGCCGCCAGTCCTCCGCCTCCTCCGACCTCTTGAACGCGACGAGCGTGTTCGTCTTACCGTCGACCTTGTCGGCGAGGTTGGGGTCCTTGGCCATGGCAGCTGAGGGCACGATGCCGAGGTCGTCATCGTCATCGATGTACAGGGCGAGCTGGTTCGCGACATCCGCGAAGGCCAGGTTGTAGGGGGTCGCGGTCAGGAGGAGGACCTTGCTGGAGTTGCGCCGGACGTAGTCCCGGATCGCCTCGTGCGCCTTGGTCGTGTCGTTGCGCAGGTTGTGGGACTCGTCGCAGATCACCAGCTTGAAGAGCTTGAGATCCGGGAGGACCTTGTCGGCCATGGAGTAGGGCACGACACGGCCGCCTTCCACGCCATAAGCCTCGAGGTGGTCCTTCCACATCTGCTCGAGGTTCTTGGGGCAGAGCACCAGCGTCGAGTAGTCCTCGGCTGCTTGGAGCATCAGGGCGGTCGCCACCGCGGTTAGCGTCTTGCCAAGCCCAACGACGTCACCCAACATGGTGCCGCCACGCCGCACGATCCGGCGCGCCAGCGTGCGAACCGCGGTGACCTGGTAATCAAGAAGCAGGTCCTGCATCGACTTCGGCAGCACGTATCCCAGACCATCGCGGGCGTCCTGCGAGAGCGCGTGGCAGACCTTGAGATACACCTCGAACGGAGTGGCCTGAGTCTCTCCCGACCACGACTCCTCGATGAGTTCGATGATCTCCTTGGTGATCGTCAGCGAGTACTTGTCGCTCCACCTGTCCTCGAACCAGGCGGCGAGCTTCTGATTCGGGTCTTGGTCGGCGATGTCGATGTTGAGCTCGAGGTTGTTGAACAGGCCGGCGCCGGTGAAGTTCGAGGAGCCGAGGTAGGACCACAAGGGCACAGGTCCGCTACCGCCTCGGAGGATGTAGGTCTTCCCGTGCAGTGGGCGGCGCGTGAACACCTTGATCTGGACGCGCCCGGACTCCAACTGCCGTTTCATCAGCTGAAGAGTCGCCTGTCCGGCCGTCGTCGGTAGACCGCGCATCAACTGCGTCCGCAGATGGCGGACCAATCGCTCCTTCTGTTCAAGAGCCTTGGCGTTGTCGTGGATCGCAGCACCCGCAGCGGGTTCCGCCAGCTCACTCTGAAGAGAGTTGAGGATCGCCTGCGAGTCCGACGGGGCCACCATGCCCACGAGAACGCGCGCGACAGGCTCGTTCCCATCAGTGAAGGCCTTCTGATCGATGACCTCCCCCAGATGAGCCCACCCCCGCAGATCGAGATAGCCCGTAGCGACGTCGACGGTCGCGTACGAGTTCTCGAAATACTGGCGCAGCGCCACGCCCAGCTGGCTCTCGGCGGTGAGGTTGTCGAAGATCTTCGGCACGGATCGATCCTGCCTCAAGCCTCTGATGGCGTAGATGAGTAGGTGTAGTGGAGGAGGCACCTCTCGATGCTCGCGAGGGCCGACTCAACGACCTGCCGCTGTCGATAGGTGCCTCCAGGTCGGTCTACTGCGGCCTGGAGCCTCTCGTGGTCAAGTAGAAGTTGAGCCCGCTCGTAGTCGTATGCCCGGCGGCACTTGGTGCTGCAGAAGAGCTGCGGACGGCCCTTTGCCCCAGGCGTTCGGGCCAAGCGGACCGCGTCTGGGCAACGCGGGTTCAGACACAGGAACTCTTCGAGCGGCTGGATGGCTGTTGGCCACTCGCGGGCCACGTTGGGCACGCTGGCCTCGCTCGCGGTGACGGCGGTGTTGATGCGCTGAGGCACGGCCGGTGGATGTCCTTCGGTAGGGCTGGTCAGACCCTGTCGCCGAGCGTTGGTGGCGCTCGGCCGGTTCAGTGGCGCGCTGGTCAGACGCGCTGTGTCGACGATATCGGAACGCACCCGCTTTGCCATGAGTCCAGAGTAGGCGAAGCACTGCACCTTGCCGCTTAATAAGCGACAGAGTGGGCGCGACCAGCGCGGATGCTGGAACCGCCTACCGGCCCGTGATGTCGCTTGCTGGCGATCGTCTACGCCGATCGGCCCGACCGACCCGGCAACGCACCCTTAGGTGCGAGCTGAAAACCGGGGTCTGTGTCGGTTAAGAGGCGCGAAGTGCTTGATCCTGCGGGCGTGTCGCCGTAGGCTCCCCCCAGGACAAGTTCCGAGGGCCTCATCCGGACATGGATGAGGGGCGCCCGCGCCAACGGGCACCCCTCGGCGAACGGTCCCGATGAATCTGTTGCGCAGAAACGAAGGTGCCGTCGCGTGGACGAGTCTATTTCGCATGCCCGCAAGCGGCCAGCCCCTGTGGTGCTGGCACCGGATCTTGGAGTCGAGTGGCGCGTCGACGTCGGTGCCGATCTCGCGGTGTGGCCCTGGGCGGAGCGGCCCGATGTCACCCAGCTACGGAGGACGAGGACTCCGAGGGTGAAGGCGCGGTCGGGGCATATCCCGGTGTTCGCCTTCTGCGTGACGACGGGGACCCATCTGCGCCTCGAGTCGGGGCTTGAGCACGACCTGGTCCGAGAGCTCGACCGCCGTCCCGACGTGAGCTGGCTGGTCGCTCAGCCGTGCTTGCTGCGACTGCCGGCGAAGCGGCGCGGGCGCCGGCTCGAGCACACGCCCGACCTCTTGGTTCGTCATGACGACGGGACGATTCGGCTGTGGGATGCCCGACCTGCCAGCCGACAGGACGACGACTTCACGCTCAAGGTCCGGCTCACGAAGGAGGCGTGCGCCGAGGTCGGCTGGGCGCATGAGGTCTTCAGCGGCTGGTCACGGGTGCGGCGCGTCAACCTCATGTGGATTCATGCCTATCGACGACGGATGTCTTGGTATGCCGAGTCGCTACGGCTGATCCGCGAGTGCCTCCAAGGCGCCGGGACGATCGGCGACGTCTTGGCTCTGGACGCTGGCGGCGGGCACCTGGTCTCGGCGATGTGGCACGGCATCTGGAGTGGACAGATCGAATGCGATCTCGACCGCCCCCTGAAGCGCAGCACCCGGATCGTCATCCACGACGTGGCGGCGGTGTCGTTGTGAGCAAGGCCGTTGAGCTGTTCGTAGGCGCTCGGGTGCTCATGTCGTTTGGTCCCGCCGTTGTCGTCGAGCTCGGCCGGCACGGTGTGACGGTGAAGGACGCGTTGGGCGAGAACCACTTCATCCGAGCCGACCAACTCGCTGTCACCGGCATCGGTGACGAGGGCCTCGACGCGATCCATCTGTCGATCCAGCCCTGGTGGAACAGCCTCTCGCCCGAGATCAAGGCAGAGGTGCGACTCAAGCTCGAGGTCGTGTTCGAGGTACTCACTGCATATCGAGACGGTCACCCGCTCATGGCCCGTGACGGCGAACCGTTCTACCCGTTCGGGGAAGGGTTCGGTGTCAGCCTCACCCAGCGGATCGAGGCGATGTCGCGGCAGCTCACGTTCGAGTACGGGGTCGACCGGACGAGAGTCCGCCGGGTGCTCGCCGGCGAGATCATCAAGAACGGCGTGTCCCCGAACACGATCCGAGGCTGGATCAAGGCCTTCCAACGCGACGGCCTCCGTGGGCTGGTCGACGGGCGCAAAACCAAGGGGCGACAGGGCTTCGAGGTCATCGACCCGCGCTTCGTGCGGATGGTCGACGAGGAGCTCGCAGCCTTCGACGGCACCAAGAGCAGGGTCAGCCTGGTAGAGATCGAGCGACGCATCCTCGTCCGGCTCAAGCAAGAGGGCATCCACGACATCGATCTGCCGCAGCGGATCACTCAGCAGTATCTGTCCACCCGCTTCGCGGCCCTCGGCCGCACGACCAAGCAGCACAAGACCGCCTCGATCCGCAAGAACGCCGCCCGCTCCAACTACCCCGCGACCCACCCGGGCCACTTCGCCGTCGACGTCACCCGCTGCGACAACCTGGTCTGGGACGACGTCTACGAGCGGGTCTACTCGGTCGAGATCATCACCATCATCTCGATCCCCACCCGAGTCGTCGTCGCATGTCGAGTGGTGCCTCAGTCAGCGAACTCCCTCGAGGTCGCCCTCGCGCTGTACGACGCGATCCGACCCTTCTCCATGGTCGTCGAGGGCACGACGATCGACGACTTCCGGTGGTGCGGCATACCGGCCAGCCTCGACTTCGGCGACAACCCCATCACCGCACACGCCAGCCGCGTCCGCACCAGCCGCGAGGTCCAGGGACGCCACGTCAAGCCAGGCATCGCGTTCGTCTCGCTGCGGGCCGACAACGGCAAGATCTTCCTCAGCGACCCCGTCCTCGCCCTGCTCCGCGACTGGAGCGTCGACCTCATGCCGAGCCGACCCGGACGTCCCGTGGACAACAACATCGTGGAGCGCTGGCACGACCGTCTTCAGGCGGCCTACCAGTCGTTCCGCAACGGTGCTGGCTTCAAGGGCCGCGCCGTCTACGAACGAGGACGGTTCGTCGGCTGGGTCGGTTTCGAACCGCTCGGCTCCTGGCGCGAGCTGCAGCAGCACCTCCACCGCTTCATCGCCCTTGACTACCACCGCAACCGACACGACGGCGTGAAGATCCCCGGCCTCGAGGACGGCAACTTCACCCCGCTCGAGCGACACGACATGGCGCAAGCCATCACCGGCCGTCTCTTGGTCCCCCAACACCCCGACCTGATCTTCAGCCTCCTGCCCGAGAAGTGGCTCACCCCCGGCAACGGCGGCATCGAGTTCCGAGGCCTGACCTACGACGGCGACATCCTCGACGAGATCCGCGGCGTCCGGCCCGGCACATACCGCGCCAAGGACGCCAAAGTCCCCTTCCTCTACGACCCTCGAGACCGGACCCGGATCTGGCACCGCAGCCGGCTGGACGACCGCATCTACGAGCTCGAGTGGCGCGACGCCCACTTCATCGACGCCCCATTGACCGACGTCGTTGTCGACGCGGCCCGCAGACTCATCAGAGACCGCGGCGGGAACGGCGTGGTGTCACGCCGCAACGTCGCGCGCGAGATCATCGCGGCGATCACCGAGCTGACCACCGCGCCGACCGACGAGGAATGGCGAGCCAAGCTGATCCGCGCCGCCGTCCGCCACGA
>JAKOZM010000049.1 GCA_029779995.1 Actinomycetes bacterium | reverse complement strand
GCCACGGAGATCCCGTCCGGAACCGCCAGATGACCGCCTCCAGCACCAGTCGATGATCAGTCCACGGCCTGCCCGCACGCAGCGAACGACCCGGGAACATCGGCTCCAACACAGCCCACATCTCATCGGTCAACACATCACGCTCAGACACGAAACCAGACTGCCCCACCAACCGCACAGAGATTGTCAGACACGCCCTAGTCAGGGGGTGGCGCGCACTAGTCAGGGGTGGCGCGCGATTGGGCGCTTGTTGCGATTCCGTACGGCGTGTCTTAGCAACGAATGCCCATTGGCTCGTCTTGACCCGCCTTGGGTCCGTTTACGACAGTTGGTTCACTTTGCGCCATGAGCCTGCTTGCGCAAAGTGAACCAACTGTCGTGAACCAGCGGCAGCACCGCCAGAACCCCCACCGCGTTGAGCACTCACCAGCCACGGCCTAGGCTGAACCCATGACTGAGGTGCTGGGTTCCGCGACGGAGACGTTCTTCACGTCCTTGCTCGTTCTCGTGTCCATCGTGATCGTCTGGTTCGCGGTCTACGTCCTCTACCGCCTGTTCAAGAGCGAGTAGTGAGTCTCCCCGACGAGGTGCTGCCCCTGTCGTGGCTGCTCGGGCACTGGGTCGGCGTCGGGACCGGTCATTACCCCACGATCGACGATTTCCGCTTCGGCCAGGAGATTTCCTTCACCTGCGACGGCCGCCCGTTCATCGCGATGAACTCGCGCTCCTGGATTCTGGATGCCGACGGCAACCGCATCCGGCCAGCGGCCACGGAAGCAGCGTTCTTCCGCCCCCGCCCGAACAACGAGTTTGAGGCCCTGTTCAGCCACCCGGCGGGCTACGCCGAGGTGTGGCATGGCCGCGTGACCGTCGCCGACATCCACGACGCAACCATCACCCGGGCCAGTTTGGAAATGACCACCGACTCCGTGATGCGCACGGCCAGCGCGAAGGAGTACGTCGGTGGCCACCGGTTGTACGGTCTGGTGCCCGACGGCGACCTCGCCTGGACCTTCGACATGGCTGCCATGGGTGAGTCGCTGGGCAACCATCTGGCAGCCAAACTCAAGCGCGTTGACTGACCGCTTCGACGCCGCCTTGCGCGAGCACGGCTACCGGCGCACTGCGCAACGGTTCGCCGTGTGGGACGCCGTGCAGCGACTGCGCCACTCGACGCCCGAACAGATCGCTGCCG
Organism: Actinomycetes bacterium; assembly: GCA_029779995.1. The sequence continues at coordinate 5,472 of JAKOZM010000049.1, read as the reverse complement.
ACCTGCCGGACGTGGACCTCTCGACGGTGTACCGCGCGCTGGAGGTGCTCGTCGACTGCGGCATGATCAGTCACACGCACATGGGGCACGGGCCGCCCGTCTACCACGCCGTCGACCCGAAGCCCCACCTGCACCTCGTATGCCAGCGGTGCCAACGGCAGTGGTCGGCCAGCATCGAGTTGGCCGACGGTCTCAAAGCCGGAGTCCGCGCGGCACACGGTTTCCGGGCCGATGTCGACTACATGTCCCTGCCAGGCTTGTGCGCCGAGTGCGCGGAACAACCATCTGAACCGGGACGTTGACACTGCCATGAACCCCTTCGCGCAGCAGAAGGCCCTGGTCGCCGGGCATTCCTACGTCCCGCTGACCGATCGGGCCGTCCTGTGCCTGCGGGGCACCGACCGGATCTCGTGGCTGGACTCCCTGACCTCACAGCACGTCCTGCCCGGCGTCAGCACCCAGACGCTGATCCTGGACCCGCATGGTCACATCGAGTACGACCTGCATGTTGTGGACAGCGCGGACACGACCTGGCTGATCGTGCTGGCCGACAGCGCCGAGGCCCTGCAGAAGTACCTCGACGGCATGCGGTTCCTGATGGACGTGCACGTGGAACGTGCCGAGGAGCAGGTGTTCTGGGTGCCCCGCCGCGAGGTCGTCGCTGACCATCCCACGTGGTTGATCCCCGCGGAGTTCGCAGGTCTGGGATCGACGGAGTCCGGGACGGATCGCGGCGGTTCGGCGGCCAAGTACGTGCCGCAGCGACCCGGCACCTTCGTGGGTGCCGAGGTGATCGGTTGGCACCCCGACGAGGCACCGGCCAGCCAATGGGCGTACGACGCGCTGCGGATCGCGGCCGGCGTGCCGCAGGTCGGTGTCGACACCGACTCCAAGACTCTGCCCCATGAGATGGGCATGATCGGTCCCGCGGTTCACCTGGCCAAGGGGTGCTATCGCGGGCAGGAGACCGTGGCGCGCCTTCACAACATGGGCCGGCCGCCGCGCCGACTGATCCTTGCGCATTTCGACGGTGCGCTTCCGGACCCAGGCGTGGAGATCGTGCGCGGCGAGCGCGTCGTTGGCAGGGTCGGTTCCGTGGCCCACCATTACGAACTGGGACCGATTGGGCTCGCCCTGCTGAAGCGCTCCATCCCGATCGATGAGCAACTGAGCGCCGGTGGCATCGCGCTGAGCCAGGAACAGATCGTCGCCGCCGACCTTTAATTGCAGACTGCGGATGCGGACTCGGGCAAATGGGTCGATTCTGGAAGACATGTTGACGATGTACACGACATCCTGGTGCGGCTACTGCGTGCGCCTGAAGTCTCAGCTGCAGCGTTACGGGGTCGCTTTCAGTGAGGTCAACATCGAGGAGGACCCGGGTGCTGCCGAATTCGTCGGCTCTGTCAACGGTGGTAATCACATCGTTCCGACGGTCTTGCTGCCGAACGGCACTGCGATGACCAACCCCAGCATTCACCAGGTCCTGGCGGCCCTGCAGACCTGACCGTCACGCCCGAGGACTGCGTCGGTAGTTGCTGACGAATGGATCGGCGGCGATCCAGAAGCGCCAGGGCCGGTCCGCTGCTTGACTCACCCCCACCCGGGGTCCGCGCATCACCTGCGCCTGCGGGCCGGGGGTCAGCCGTAGCCGCCCCGTGCGCAGATCGGCGCCGGAATCGGCCATGGTCACTCCCAGTGCCTGACCCAGTCGGCCTGGTCCGCGCGCCAAGTCCCGCTGACCATTTCGGCGCATCCGCGCGACCTCCGTGCCGGCCACCACCTCCCCGGCTCGCAAGAGCACACCCCCACCCACACCCTCGGGATGGCAGACGATGTTCATACACCAGTGCATCCCGTAACTGAGATAGATGTAAGCGCGTCCCGGCGGTCCGAACATCACGGCATTCTTCACGCCGGGCCCTCGGTAGGCATGGCTGGCCGGATCGCGCTCGCCCGCGTAAGCCTCCACCTCCACGATCCGGATCGTCACCTGACCATCGGTGATCACGGCGTTGAGCAGCAGCGGCGCGACCTCCTCGGCCGGCTGGTGCAGTTGCGCGAACAGATCGGTCACGTTTGCCAAGGGTACGGTGGGGCGCGTGGACGCCGACGAGATCCTCGCCCGACGTATGACCAACCTGCTCCTGACCCGGACCGGGGAGTCGCCTGCGGACGTCACGGAGTGGTTCGCAGCCCTGCAGGCCCAGGATCTCGGCAGCGGCAAGTGGACCATCGGCGTGCGCACCGGACAGACCGAATCCGAGGTGGACGCCAGCATCGCTGCCGGCGAGATCCTGCGGACCTGGCCCATGCGGGGAACGATTCATTTCGTCCATCCGGCCAACGCCCGCTGGCTGCTGGACCTTACCGGGCGTCGTGCATTCACCGGGGTGAAGCGGCGCTGGGACAACCTCGGGCTCGACCAGCAGACGGTGTACCGGGCCGCTGACGTGCTGCAGGAGTACCTGCGGGACGGACCCCGCACCCGCTCGGCCTGTCGGACCGCGCTGGAAGCGGCAGGCATCAACACCGACCGGGTCGCCTACCACCTGCTCTGGCACACCTCACAACTCGGCATCACCTGCATCGGCCCCAACGAGGGCTCCGAACAGACCTTCGTGCTGCTGGACCAGTGGGCGCCCGAGCAGCGAACGCCACAGGATCCCCTCGCCACTCTGGCCCGCAGGTATTTCCGTAGCCATGGCCCGACGACCCTCAAGGACTTCCAAGGGTGGACCGGACTCACGATGTCATCGGCCCGCAACGGCGTATTGGCCGCCGACCTGCGCTCCGACGGCGACCTGTTCTACGTCGATGCCGACATCGATCCGATCCCGGAGGCGCTGCTGCTCCCCGGTTTCGATGAATACCTGCTCGGCTTCAAGGACCGCAGCCTGTTCATGCGCCCGCAGGATATGCAGGCGGTCGTGCCGGGTGGCAACGGGATGTTCCGCGCAACGGCAGTGCATCGTGGCCGCGTCCTGGGCACCTGGTCAAAACGGGTGCTGTCGAAGAAGGTGGTGATCACCGTGACCCCGTTGGGCAGCGTGAATGCCAGCACACGATCAGCGTTTGAAGCCCCCCTTGCCGATTACGCCCGCTACCTGGGCAAGACCGCGGAGCTCACCTGGAACTGACGACACGACCCACGTTGTAAGCGCCGACTGCGCAGCCAACCCCCCGAGGCACTTGGCCGCTAGATTCAGCGCCATGGGCAAACAAGAGCCTCCGGCGAGCCTGGAACCCGGCGCACTCAGCGAACCTCTGGCCGCCTCCATGCGGAAATCCCGTCCGCCGTGGAGTGCGCAAGCGTTCGCGATTGGTATCGGGCTACTCCTGACGACCTGGGCGGCGCTGACCCTGCTGGGCCATGTCCGCTACCTGCTGTGGTGGGCGGCGATCGCGGCATTTCTGTACTTCGCGATGGCGCCGGCGGTGAACTGGCTGGTCTCCCACCATTTCAAACGCGGGCTCGCCACGGCCGTGGTCATGCTGGGCCTCATCTTCACGGTCCTCGGACTCATCGCCGCGATGACCCCGTTGATCGTCAGCGAGACCGAGCAGATGGTCAATGACGTGCCCAAATCGTTGGCAGCCGTCAAGGACTTCCTGGCCCACTTCGGGGTCACCGTCGACCTTTCCAGCAACAACAGCACCCTGCAGGGCGCCCTCACCACCCTGCAGGGGCACCTCCCGGACGTGGCCGGCGGCGCCTTGAGCGTCACCAGCGCGATTGTGGGCGGGCTGTTCGAGTTCTTCGTGATCCTGCTATTCACCTTCTTCCTGCTGGCCAACCAAGACCGATTCCGCCGCTTCCTGCTGTCCTTCTTCAGGCCCGGCACACAGACTGTCGTCGGTCAGGCCTGGGATATCGCGGTGTTCAAGACCGGCGGCTATTTGTATTCGCGCATCCTCACGTCGATCCTGGCCGGCACGGTGGTCGGCATCGCGCTGACGCTGTTGGACTGTCCCTATCCGGTGGCTCTGGCGATCTGGTACGGCCTGGTCAGCCAGTTCCTGCCGATGATCGGGACCTACGTCGCCGCCTCGCTGCCGTTGCTCATCCTGCTGATCCAGAACCCCATGCACGCGCTGATCTTCGTGGTCGTGCTTGCGGCATGGGTTCCCTTCCAGGACTACGTCATCAGTCCAAAGGTGTCTGCCAGCACCATGGAACTGACCCCGGCCAGTGCCGTGATCGCCCTGCTGGCCGGCGGGGCGATGTTCGGGCCTCTTGGGGCCTTCCTGGCACTGCCAGCAGCGGCCGTCATCCAGAGCGTGGCAACCGCGTTCTTCCCGCGGCACGAAGTGTTGGAGAGCGCCGCGACGCGCGGTACTGATGTGCGGCCTGCCTCTGCGGTCGATGGCCCCTGAGCCCAGCCACTGCCACGAGTACCGTGGCTCATGTGAGGGCTCGGGTGGGGGCCACCGCTGCGCGGTGGTGCTGGCCATGGGCGCGATGTCGCCCATGGCCAGCACCCCTCGCAGCCGTGGTCGGTCCTCTTCGCCGTCAACGGCCAGCACGCACGGTTGGACCTGGTAAACGCGCGCATGTACCGTCTGAGGCGAACTTCACCAGCACGACCATGACCGATGTGCGCATGCCCGACGGCACCTACTGCGACAACGCGGCTGGGACCAGCACTACTGACCGGTCAGGCCTTCACCGCCAGCACCACCGTGTCCAGGGCTCCGTCGCGGTCGAGCACCTCGGCGACGTCGATGCGCAGGCCCTCGAGCGCAGCCACGGTCTGCTCCACGGAGTACCGCACCGCCGGGTCCGGCGGCCCACCGACCGTGTTCGCCTTGTCATGGGCGACCACGAACACCGCCCCACCCTCGTGCAGCCAGTCAGGCAACCGGCGCAGCAGAGCGATCTGGTGCTCATCGGGGATCTGCAGATAGCACAGCAGCACCAGATCCACCGGGACCGTCGGGTCGAAAGCGCTGACATCCTCGGCCACAGTGGCCAGGGGAACCCCGGCTTCGCTGGCCATCTGCCTCGCCTTGCGCAAGCCCGTGGCCGAAAAGTCGACGGCTGTGACGTCCCACCCCTGCTGCGCCAGCCACACGGAGTTTCGGCCTTCACCGGCACCGAGATCGATGGCCGACCCTGGTGGCAGATCGCCGAGGTACTGCACGACGAAACGGTTCGGCTCACCTCCCCACACTCGGTCTTCGGCGGCGTATCGGTCGTCCCAGGCGTGCGCATCCACGTCTGCCATTCAACACCCACCGCGACTACCCTTGGCAACCATGGACCCCCGCGCCGGCACGCCTGCCCAACCCGATGACCTCGTCGACGTCGCACGCCTGATCACCGCGTACTACACCGATGTCCCCGACCCCGACGATCCCGGTCAGCAGGTCAGTTTCGGTACGTCGGGCCACCGGGGCAGCAGCTTCAAGACCTCCTTCAACGACGCCCACATCGCAGCCACCACCCAGGCGATCGTGGAGTACCGCGCC
>JAKOZM010000033.1 GCA_029779995.1 Actinomycetes bacterium | reverse complement strand
CGCAGCCCGGGCCGATTGGGTGCCGGTGGTCCCGGTCGGCTATCCTCTCCCCTGCTGCCGTGAACGCCCGACCAGGTGCTCGCGGGCCACGGGGTGTGGCGCAGCTTGGTAGCGCGCTTCGTTCGGGACGAAGAGGCCGCAGGTTCAAATCCTGTCACCCCGACCACTGCCCGCCTGCCGGCTGACATGCGGAAACGCGGTCTGGGCCCTTCTGCTTCTCCCGCCTCCGGGCATAAGTGGGGCACAAGGGCACCGGCTACGAGCAGGCAAGACCCCCGCGAGACGGCAACCTCCGGGGGTCTGACGACAGCAGACGTTGGAGTGCTGACGTGGCTGTCACGGTAGCCGTGCTCGTTCCGCTCCTGAAGGGCAGCGAGCTTGGCTCACCCGTGATCCCTATCGCCTCGCGCCGTCACCTGTCTCGTCCTGCCCAGGCGTGGGTCGCGCGGTGGTCCATGGCCTAGCCTCCACGTTCGACGCTGCGCCGGCCAGGGCCTCAGCCGCGAGACCAAGACGAATGACGCCTCGGTGACAGACCTCCGACCCCCCGAACCGGCGCGGGTCGCCCACAACATGGTCGTGTAGACACCGGCTGCGGTCTGCGGACAGCCTGCTCCTCTGCGGGGGCGTCCGGACGGCGTGGGCGGGAATCAACGCGGAGTCGGCTCTTTGGGAGGGATTCCCGACCCTTACATCTGTCTCCTGCGTCTCCAGCTGCACAATCTGGGCGATGGTCGGAAAGCCTTCAGAAGACGAAGTTCCCACGCTGCGATTCTGAGGTTTACCTTTCGTTTTCGTCCAGCGACTGTCGGAGTCGTCTGAGAGAGTTGGTGGAGACGAGAGTGTCCAGGATCGGAGCAACGGATCGTGTCGGATCAGGGTAAGACGCGGGAAGTCGGGGTCCTCGAAGCGCTCGAGCTGCGTGAGCGCGCGTGGTCCAAACGGTTGGAAGCGTTGTCGTTGGCGGCTGAGTACCCGGTCAATCCCGAGCATGCACGTCAGATGCTTCACGTGTTGGGTCGGCAGTTTCGGAAGTACGAGCACGATTCCAGAGCGAGGGAGCGGGCACTGCGGAGGTTTCCTGCGGTGCACGTTCTGGCCACGACGAGCGCGGCAACGGAGATGTACGACGCAAGGGGCTTCTGGCCGAAGTTCGGCGCGGCGCTGAAGATGCAGTCGTCGCAGCACTTCCAGCAAGAATGGGGCCAAGCCTTCCTTGACAACTTGAAGGAGCTGAGCCTCCCAACGTTTCGTGGTGCCGACGCCGACGCGGGCACTCGGTATCTGGGCAGGATCCTCATGCACTGCGGCATGCCAACCAAATGCTTAGACGACTACTACCGCCTGATCACGGAGCAGCGCTCCAAGAACCCCGGCTTGGACGCGGAGAGTTTCGTCTCATGGGCTGCTGGCAGGGCTGAGGCGGGCAGGCTGTACAACGTGGACATGCCGGTCAACCGATTCCTGCGCTTCGGCGGGGTGTTCGCCGTCGACGTCACGGACCGGGTGTTCGAGCTGCTTGATGTGGTGACCGCAGGAGGCGATGGCGGAGAGGTTCCCCTGCCTGAGCGCTTCCGTTTGACGGCGCTCGAGATGAACCGCGTGGGGGTGCTCGATCGGGTTCAGATTCGGATGGTGCGGGGACAAAGGGTGTATCCGCACCTGGTTCTCGATCCCTACGGTGGAGGGCCACTCCTTTGGCTGCCGCCGGTCGGAGATGCCCCCGATGGGCAGGCGACGTGGATCGTCTCCCTCGACGGCAACCCCCGTCGGGTTGGAACCGCCTCCATTTGGCCCGGCTCGACCGAGCCAGCGCCTGCCACTACGGTCCCCATCCCTCGTCCCATTCGCCTTGCCTCCGCCGCGCTTGAGGGCCGAGAGCACCTGACCGCCAATGTGCCTGTGGTCGACGACAGCGACCCGTTACTGGTCTTCGCGGAGGATGGTGACGGCATCGCACCCGGCATCCCCTTGCCGGGGGGACCAGTCTGGCTCCTGGCTCCCGTACCCACCAATGAACTGGAGTTTGATGGGTCGGCCAGAACCATGGCTGAGGCCGCTCTGCCGCCTGGATGGTCAGCCTGGTCGTTGACCTTGGTGGACCTTACTGACGCACGATCGGTGCGGGTTGGCGTCAAAGGGCGGCAGCATGACGTTGGGCGCCTCAGAACCGCGCGGATCGATACCGGCCAACCATTGACTGGCGTCCGAACCGCGAGCGGCGTTCCACTATTCAACGCGTTGCCGACTGTGTCTCTGCCCGCGGGGACATCGGCGGAAGCCGAGTGGGAAGTGACGCTACTCGACCACAGAGGAGTGGCCCTGCACCGCATGGCCGTGAATGCGGAGTCATCGCCCGAGGCCCTCTGGGCTAACGTTGCCAGACCCGTGCTGGGCACGTTCACCGTGCGTGTGCGGGGCCCATGGGGTCGTGGGGCATCTCGAACCCTGGCCATTGCCGAGGGACTCAGTTGCCAAGTCAGCCCTTCCTGGCGCCGGCTCGCACCCGGCGGCCTCGTGCCCGCGACGGTAACCGTGACGACCCCGCCCGGCATGGACATCACGGCAGGGAGCGTCCCCCTCGGGCCAATGGAACGCGAATGCCACGTGACGGTCAAGAACTCCTTCACCTCGATGACTGTGAAGCTGACACCGCCGCACATGACCGTGGCGCACCAGACCGTCGAGACCACGACCAAGCCGTCGATTCGTCCCGTGACGCTCTTCTGCGAAGATGTGTTTCGTGATGCGGGCACGTTGATCCTCGACGTCGGCGCTGATGCCCAGCCGACGCTCACCGCATTCAGCGGCCGACATCCGGTGCAGGTCCTCGCGTCAGGAACTGGCAGACAGGGCATCTATCGCTTCGACCTCTCGCGCCTCGTCGACACCTTGACTGCGCACAAGCGCCTCACGCTTGCGCTCGGGGCCGAAGGCCAGCTCCCTGTGGCCTCAATCCGACCAAAGCGACTGTTTTCGAGCGTCGCTCTCACCGAGACCGCACTCTCCTTCGCCGATTGCGCGGACGTCCCGGGCTTAGTCGCCTTGGTGTATGCCGCGCACGCTCCATGGCGTCCGCCGAGCGTCATCCCCATCGAGTCCGGAGCAGCCGAGTTGCCTGATGAGCTGGTCGCCGCAGGGCCACTGCACGTTTCGGCCCGAGTGGAGGATCCGTGGGCTCCGGAGCCAGTGCCGGTTTGGCCCGAGCCAGGCACATCGCACTCCCTGGATCTGCCTGGCTGGCTTCAGACCGAGGACCCTGAGGAGACGGCCGTTTCCGCCTTCCTTGCGGGCGTCCGCGAGCTTCCGGAAGACATCACCGCCTTCCCTCGCATATGGACTGCGCGCGCCACCTTGGGCGAATTGCGACTCGGGAACCGCGAGAGCCACGTACGCGACGTCCTTGAAGCGGCGATGTTCCGACAACCGAAGGAGGCACTCCTGGCGCTTGCGGAGTCCTCCGTGCCCACTGCGGGGATTCCATCCCTCGTGGTGCGATGTGGCCTCGCGTGGGCGAATCTCAGGCAGGCCCATGACGACGAAGCTCCTCGTTGGACGCAGCGCGGGGCGCTGCCATGCGCCCTGCTTTCTGCGGCAGACACCGAGTGGTCTCAGGACGAGGTGGATGCGGCCATCGAGGTGTGCGGGAGTTCCGTGACCAGCATCCTGGGGGGACAGGACCCATTTGCTACTGCCGGTCGGTTCGACGGCGGTGCCGACCTCTTCGCGGACAATCCTTCACAGCGCGAGGCGATCATGGCTCAGATGGGCTTAGTCCCCCAAGGGCTTCTCGGAGGAGACACGCGCGTGCTGGCCTCCATGGAGGTGATCGCTCGCCGCAGGGACGCTCGACTATCGCGCTTCTTCGCCAATGCACGCATCGTGAGCCGGGCCACGGAAGGCGTGCTGCTGGACATTGGATCCAGGGGAGTGATTGCTGCGTTCCGTGCCCGAAAGCACCCCACCCGCGACGACGGTTGGCGCGCTACGCCCGCCATCTCGCTCGGTCTCGCGATCACGGCGCGATACGCAGCACGCGAGAATGAAGTGGCCTTCAGACACGTGCGCATGCAACAGCCTGGTTGGGTCGACCTAGCAAACGCATTGCCTCAGCTTGTGACGATTGATCTTGTGCTGGCGGAGCTTCTCGTCGCTGGCTCCGAGACACGAAAGGCGCAGCCAGCATGAACGGGAACATCGACGCGGTCGGCGCAAGCGCAGAGATCAAAGCTACCTATCGCAGGTACCTTCAGTCCCTCCTTGCCGTTCGCAATCCACCGCTCGACACCGCACTGCGCGCGGCGATCGACACTACGCCGCTACTCGACAAGGGCCCATATCTCGAGGCAACCCCTCCATACGCGCCCGGAAGGTCGATCCACGACCTGATCGCCGACGGCACGCTGTCAGCCTCATTCGCCGATCTGGCCAGCCCCGCCCTGCCCATGGACCGCCCCCTCTATATGCACCAAGAGTCCTCCATCCGAAAGGTGGCGGTGGGCCGCAACATCGTGGTCGCCACCGGTACAGGCTCCGGAAAGACGGAGTCCTTCCTCCTCCCCATCCTTGACAGTCTGGTGCGGGAACGTCAGAAGGGAACCTTGGGCCCCGGCGTACGAGCACTGCTGCTCTACCCGATGAACGCCTTGGCCAACGACCAGCTCAAACGGCTCAGGCAGTTGCTCGGGAACTACCCCGACATCACATTCGGTCGCTACACCGGCGACACAGCAGGAGATCGGACCAAAGCCCGCGAGATGTTCGGACAGTTAAACATCGGTGAGCCCCTTCTGGAGAACGAGCTCCTGAGCCGAGAAGAGATGCGGGAAACACCTCCGCACCTCCTGCTGACGAACTATGCGATGCTGGAATACCTGTTGCTGCGTCCTCAAGACCTGGCTCTCTTCCCGGAAGGCCAGGCCACGTGGCGCTTCATCGTCGTCGATGAGGCCCACGTGTACGACGGCACTCAGGGGGCCGAAATCGCGATGCTGTTGAGGCGCGTCCGTGACCGCGTGGCGCCGCAGAGGGCCATCCAGTGTATTGCCACGTCCGCCACGGTTGGCGCAGAGAGTAATCCCGAAGCAGTCACCCGTTTCGCGACGAACCTGTTCGGCGAATCTTTCGAGTGGGTAGAGGGTGACACGGGCCGGCAGGATCTCATCACCGCGCAGCGCCTCACGACACCGTCCGGCCCACGCTGGGGACCGATGACAGCCGCCGAGTACGTCGCTCTGGCAAACGCGGAAGCACCCGAGCATGAAATCCTCACCCGAGCTGCTCAGGCGGGATTCGTCGTCGATACGGCTTACGAAGCGCTGCTGCATGAGTCCAGCCTGGTAGCCCTACGCAGCCTTCTCGCGAAGAAACCCGTCCCGTTCGATACCGTCGCGCGCACTGTCTTCATGGACGATGACAGAGCGTTGGCTGGCCTTACCGCGCTAGCCTCGATCTTTCATCGGGGCCTGGGGTGGTCGTGGTTGGTGTTGGTGTGTGGCCGTGGTGGCTGATTCTGTCGTGGGGGTGTGACAGGGGCCGGGATGTCGGTCCCGGTGGTCGTTGTCTTCCACGTGACGAGGGTGTTGCTCGGGTTGGTCGGGTGGGCACGTGCATGTTGGGTCAGGGTGGTGCCAGCGCGG
>JAKOZM010000567.1 GCA_029779995.1 Actinomycetes bacterium | reverse complement strand
GTGGGCGAAGCAGCGTGAAGGTCGTGGGCGCTAGGCTCACAGCCCTTCGGGCGCTACGCGTGGCGTGCCACTGTGAGCCTAGCGCCCACGAGTGACGAAACCCCGGCGATGTGGCTTCCGCCAGGGATCGTTCCGGGGTCTTCGCCACCGATCGTAGGGGCAAGCGGCCGCCGGCGGCGCGCGCGGGGGTGTAGAGTTGCCCCATACCGCCCGGCCCCTCTGGGGCCGGGTTTTTTCGTATCACCAGCCGATAGGTCTGCTGAGTCGGCCTATCGTGGTCGGCATCTGGTGGTTCGTGAAATCCGAAGCCGTGAGTTGGTACCACCAGTGGGCGCCGACTCCAGTCGTGGAGTCAGCGTTGAGAGCCCCCGCGGGATAGCCCTTCGTCGGGTTGATCAGCCCCAGCGGCACGTGCTGACGGACAACGCCAACGGGCATCTTGAGGTCACTGTCATTGCTGATGACGACGGCAGCGTCGACGTCGCCGCCGAGGACGTCGACCAGCATGTGACTTGCGACGTTGACGTCGCTGCCCTTCTCTTCGCGCCGCGCGACAGAGGCCATGAAGGTCGCGTGGGCAACGTCGGACCCTTGCGCGTTTCGAACCATCAGGGGCCAGTTCGCCTCCGTGAGGACGGGTCGGCCGCGGCGATCAGCCGTGGCCAGCGGAGCCGTGGCTGTCCGTGCCACGTAGTTCCCGTACTCGATCACGTCCACGGCACCGTGTTGGACCAACGCTCTTAGATAAGTGTCCTGGTCGCGTTGGCTGCTGACGTCGTCACGACCGCGGATCCGTGCCGTGCAGAACACCACACGGCTGTCGACCGCTGCCGACCACGGCGACTGCGCGGCGATGACGGCTCGGAGCATCGCGCGCAGGTCAAGCCACCGCCAACCTGCGGCCCCGCGGCCGCAGATGCCTCGGCCACCGTAGTAGAGGTTGTAGCCATCGATGTAGATCCCCACGCGCATGGCCCGATTCTCCCAACTCGCAGTGACAGCCATGGTTCGCCGTCGGCCCGGCTACTCGGCCCACTTGGATGCCGATGGGATCGATCGCTCTCCGAAGTGATCTCGAATCACGTCGATGAGTTCAACGATGACCCCGCTTGCGCCGGGTGGGAACTCCTCGATGGGATGTGTGCGGGTCAACGCTTCAGCGCGGAGCAAGGTAACGCGAGCGTCGCCGACGGCGCGAGGCAGAACCTTGTACGCATCGCGGAGGTCGACGTGAGGCATGGGCGTCATGAGGAGCGCGTTCGAGCCAAGCCGCCAGAGCCGCCTGACGAGTGGGTCATCGTGTTCCCGTGAGTCGCAAAGGGAGGCACAGGCGTCGTCGATCAGGGCCGCGATCTTGATCCAGTCGTGGGTTGCATTGGAATACGTCATGGCGGTACTGGACCATCGGTGGCGGTCGCCGAGGAAGCCTTCGGAAACCCTGTGGACGACGCTGACGAACGCGTGCTCTTGCGGACGGAGGCTGTGCTCGTCACCCGGCCGTAGGTATGCGGACCATCAGGCGGTCGACGTCATCCGGGTCGAGCCGGATGACACGCGGACCGTTCCGGTAGGCAACGAGGTCGCCGGCAGCGATGCGTCGGCGCAATGTCCTGGTGCTGAGCCCGGTGCGCTCGGCGGCGCGGGCGAGGGTTTCGAACTGACGACGGGTCTTGAGTGTCATGGCAAGCCCTCCTTCGTCATCCGAAAGCGACGGTCTCAGCTTGGCGGATCAATGACCTTCGCAAGCATTCGAGGCTCTCGTACTCTGACGGCGTGAAGCTCATCTGCTGGAACATGGCTGCTGCCTACGGCTATAGCCGTGAACGCCACGAGCGGGCTTGGCGGTGGCTCAACGATCAGGATGCAGACGTAGCGCTTGTTCAAGAGGTCGTCCCCCTCGAGGAGCACCTGTCGAGCTGGGGTTCGGTCATCTTCAAAGGCAAGTACAAGAAGCACGGGTGTGCCGTTCTCGTGCGCGAGGGTGGGTATCGAGCCTGGTCTCCCAGTGCCGACCAGCCCTGGCTGCAGCGGATTGGCGGTGCGGTGGCGGTCGCACAGCCGACAGACTGGGGACGACCTTGGCTAGTCAGCATCCACTCGGATGCCATGGGCGTCTACGAGATCGGGAGGAAGTACCACCCTTGGTATGACGCGATGCCGTCAACTGACGGCATTCCCCGCTGCAGCGAGACCGAGATCTGGGAGATCGAGGCTGCAGCTCATGAGTTGCACCCGATCCTGTCGGGGTCGCCCTTCCTGTGTGGAGGGGACCTCAACAGTGCACTGCTGTTCGACTCTCCAGGCTCGCAGGAGAACGCTCGGCTCTTCTCCAATCTCGCCGATCAGGGATACGTCGACACGAGGCCTCGCCATTGGGCAGATGAGGTGCAGACCTTCTTCCGCGAGGGCCGACGTCAATTCCAGTTGGACCACGTTTTCGCGGATGCCAAGACGGAGTCGCACGTCATCTCGTGGCGAGTCCTGCGAGAGCCCGTCGAGTCCCACGACGCCAGTGATTACGCCCCAATCGAGATCGTCATAGGTCAGTAGCGGGCCATCCAGATCAGGCGATCAGCTCTCGTCGCGGAGCATCCAGACCCGTTGCAGAGGGACACGGGCGCGGATGTCCTCGGGCAGCCGCTCGTAGTTGCGTTGGAGAGCATCGATGACGTCGGTGGAGTCCCACACCTTGACACGGAACCTCTGGTGCTTCACAGCGTCGCGTGCCGGCTTGCTCAGGCCGGTCCAGGTCGCCAAGAGACCATAGTCGGCTCCATGCGTGCTCACGAGGCCGTTGAGCTGCGCCACGACTTCGGAGCCGATCTGCCCCGTCTTCACCTGCACGATCAACTTCGGTGATTCCAACCCGAGCAATCCTCGACCCGCGGTGATGTCGATCCCACCATCGGCCCCGGGCGGAGCCTCATCCACTTCGAAGCCCTCGGCCCGGAGCAACTCAGCCACGAGGTGGGCAAATCCGTGCCCGGAGAATTCCTCCCCGATCCGAGTGGTGATCTGGTCTGCTGCCACCTCGGCCACGTTCGGCTTCGACTCCGGGTCATCGACGACATCATCGTGTTGCTGCCGGGGAGTTGAGGGCGTCGACCCCGCACCCAAGGCTCCCGGGTCCTCGCTGTGGGCCAGCAGGTGCTCCAGCCGCGCCACAGCGTTGTTTCGACTGGGCGAGAAGATTGAGATGGCACTCCCCAGCGTGTAGAGCAGGTCCTGCTTGACCACGGCACGGGGCACACGGTTCTGCCAGTCCACCTTCACGACATGGCGACAGTTGGGGTCGTCCTGATCCGAAAGGTACTGGTAGCCGCCGGTCACTCGACCCAGCGCGATCTCTCGAGTCGTCTTCATGGGGAGGACGAGGAGGTCACCGGGCTGAATGCGGTGTCTGAGTGCCCACATCTGGCCCGTGTAGCCGGCAACCTTGCCGGCAGAGTCCGTTCCGAACGTCTCGGCGATGACCTCTTCGATCTCTGCCCGAGTC
>JAKOZM010000558.1 GCA_029779995.1 Actinomycetes bacterium | reverse complement strand
GCCACGGAGATCCCGTCCGGAACCGCCAGATGACCGCCTCCAGCACCAGTCGATGATCAGTCCACGGCCTGCCCGCACGCAGCGAACGACCCGGGAACATCGGCTCCAACACAGCCCACATCTCATCGGTCAACACATCACGCTCAGACACGAAACCAGACTGCCCCACCAACCGCACAGAGATTGTCAGACACGCCCTAGGAAGGTGAAGTTCACGATGCCGCCCGGGACGAACGTGGCCTTGTCAGCGCTCTTGCGCATGCGCAGGTCCTCGATGGTCACGGTGTGCTTGCCGGCGACGGTCCGAGTCACGTCCCGAGGCGGATCGGTGCCCTCGGTGAAGGTCCCTGTGGCCTCAACGAAGTTCACCAACGACGTCTCGGTGGTGCCTTCGCGGGTGGTGGGATCGCCGTTGTTGTTGTCGAGGTTGGAGCCCTGCTCCAGAGTGCCCGGCGCCGGTTCGCCGGGTCCGTCCCACGTCATCGTGTTCGGCGACATTGGAATCCCCGCCACGTAGGTGATCTCGTAGTCCTGGCTGGGGTCCAGATCGGGTACTGAATTCCAGGTGACTTTGGTGTACACCCCTGAGGGGTAGCCCGAGGGATCCTCGACGGTCTCCACTGCCGATGGCAGGTCGCAGTCGGGCGGATTGATGTCCGGGTCCCCCAGTCGCGGAGCGCCGGTGTACTCGACGTAGCCAGCCCGGGAGTTGTCGTCCGTCCCACAGCCGAGGAACTCCATGCCCGCTGGGATGTAGTCCACGACCGTGATGTCGCGGGTCTGCAGCACCTTGTTGTTGCGGATCGTGAGGGTGTACACGGTGCGGTTCTTGTGGACGCCGCGCAGCAGTTCGCCCTCAGGGCTGTTGTTGTCCTTCTTCTCGATGACGAAGGGGTCGCGCTTGGTGGTAGCGCCGTCATCGTCGGACGTCAATCCAGCGGCCGGGATCGGCACCCCGTCGGGCGCGAATTTGGGGATCCTTCGCTCGTCCAGCTGGCCGGCGACCCAGGCGTTGTTGGTGTCCACCGGGTCGAGGATCGTGGGCAGCGGCTTCGGCCGGGCCTTGAACTCGAGAGTGAACGTGGAGGCGGGTTGCAGGTCGGTGACGTTGCTCCAGACCAAGGTGCCAGTGTCCTTGTCGATGCGGGGATTGCCCGCCAGCCCCGGCGTGGTGGAGTTGGGCACGTACTCGAAGCCTGCCGGAAGGACATCGGAGAAGCTGACGTTGTACAGCGGCGCGTTGCCGGCGGGGTTGGTGGCTATCAGTGTGTACGGGATCGCCTCGCCGAGCAGAACCGCGCCCGGCGCCTGCTTGTCCAACGTGATCGAGGCCGGGAGCGGATCCGACAGCGGGGGCCGGGGTGGCGGCACCGAGGCCACCGACCAGTAGCGCCCCCGTGAGAATTGACGTGATCCAGCGCATGTCCAGAGACCCCCAGGAAGATCGGTTTCGTGTGGCGAATCTATCGGTGACGGGGGTCCGGACGCAGGTCTTCAGGGCGATTGGCCCTGGGTATCGCCGTTGGTCAGGGCGAGCAGCGCTACCCAGGTATCTTTCGCCCATACCCACCCGAAAGGTGCCAATCCTGGTGGCCGCTGGGTAAACCGGGGCTGAATGCAGCATGATTGGCGTTTGTGCGGGTGCCGATCGTGTCGTGGATCAGGACATACCCGCTGCGTTACCTGGGGGCGGACATCCTGGCGGGTGTCGTTGTGGCAGCACTGGCCATGCCGCAGGCACTCGGTTACGCGGGCATCGCCGGGGTCCCGGTGCTCGTCGGTCTCTACTCCATCCCGCTGGCCCTGCTTGGTTATGCGATCTTCGGGTCCTCGCCGCGGTTGGTTGTGGGGCCGGTGTCCACGGTCTCGGTCCTGTCCGGGTCCCTGATCGCCGATCTGGCCAAGGGCGATCCGGCAAAAGCCGTCGCGTTCACCTCCGCGCTCGCCCTGTCGGCCGGGCTGGTGCTGATCATCGGCGGCCTGTTCAAGCTGGGCTGGGCAGCGGAATTCATGTCCCGGCCGATCGTCACCGGCTTCGTCTTCGGCCTGGTGCTGCTGATCATCCTGGGCGAGATTCCCAGCCTCCTGGGCATGCCCCCAGTGAGCGGTGACGTCTTCACCCGCGTGTGGCAGATCCTCACCCAGATCGGCGACATCAAGCCGCTGACGGCCGCGATCGGGATCGGCGCGCTCACGATCCTGTTCCTGGGCGCCCGCTTCGCCCCCCGGATCCCGTGGGGGCTGCTGGTCCTCATCGTGGCGATCGTCGCCTCGAGTACTTTCGATCTGGCCGGTCGGGGTGTCGTGACCGTCGGCACGGTCCCCACTGGGCTGCCCGCGATCGGGCTGCCAGGAGTGGGCGTCGGGGACATGGCAGGCATCATCACCGGAGGCCTCGCTTTGGCGATGGTCGGCCTGGCCGAGGGGGTCTCGGCGGCCCGGCTGCTCGCGGCGCGCGGGGGTTACACCGTCGACACCGATCAGGAACTCATCGCCACCGGCGCCGCCAACATGGGCTCGGGCATCTTCGGTGGGATGGGGGTGGCCGGTTCGCTGTCCAAAACGGCCGCAGCCGAGCGCGCAGGGTCCAAGACCCAGGTCACCGGCCTCGCCGCGGCGGCCATCGTCATTCTGGCCCTGATCGCGCTTGCGGGAGCGCTCTCGCCGCTGCCGAGGGCCGTGTTGTCCGCGATCGTCATCCAGGCCGTCTGGGGTCTGATGGACGTTTCAGCGCTCAAGCACTATCGGCTGGTGCGCCGTAACGACTTCACGTCGTCGCTGGCGGCCTTGGTGGGCGTGCTCTTGTTCGGGCCCCTGTACGGCCTGCTGGCAGCCGTCGGGCTGGCGGTGCTCGGCCTGGTCTACCGGTCGAGCCGCATCGACATGGAGATCATGGGCAAGGTGCCCGACGAGAAGGCTGCGTGGGGCAGCATCCGTGGCCACCCCGAGCGCAAGACCTACGACGGCCTGCTGGTGATCCGCCTGGATGCGCCGCTGTTCTGGGCCAATGCCACCCAGATCGCTGATGGGGTGTTGGCCGAGGCGGCCGCCACACCGGACCTGCGGGCGGTTCTGCTCGACATGGAGGCCACCAGCCAGCTCGACACGACCAGCGTGGACGCGTTGGAGCTGATCCTCACCAGGCTGGAGCAGCAGGGCGTCGCTCTGTACCTGGTTCGCGTGTTCTACCAGGCTCGGCTGGTGCTCAAGCGATCCGGCTTCCTCGATCAGCTGGGTGAGGGCCGGATGTGGCACAGCATCTCCGCGGGGTCACGTGCGGCGCGCAAGGAGTTCGGCATCGAGGGCAAGTCCCATGCCCAGGTCGACGAGGAAGACAATGGCGACGACGATCGGATCGCAGCCGACGATGACGGGGAGGAGCCGGCCGGCTACATCGACCCGGACGTGCGTCCGCGGAAGTGGTGGCAGCATTAACCGGATGGGCAGACGTTGCGATTTGCCACGGCGTGTCGCAGCAACGAGTGCCGAATTGCTGCGGAGGGCTGGCGCCGGGTGGATCCGCGGGATGGGCGGTTGGTGCGATTTGCCACGGCGTGTCGCGACAACAACTGCCCACTTGCTGCCAGGGGCGGCCGCGGCCCCTCCTATCGACCGAATGCTGACGCCGCCAACGCGCCGAAACCGGGAAGGGGCAGCGCCCACACGCCAGCCACCATCTGGCAACCGCAGCACCCCCAGTAGCCGCCCGACTTCCATCCGAAGCGCCGTTCGAGCCCAACCCCAAACAAAAGCGGCACCACCGCCCTCCTGGGCGACAGTGCCGCTTTCGCACGTGCTGCGGTTAGTGCACCGGCGGAGTGCCCTTGAGGTGCGGCGCCGGGTCCTGATCGAACTCGGCGAGCTCTTCCTCCGTGGGAATCTCGGCGATGATGTCCTCAGCATGCACGGTGTTGCGCATCGCCCAGACGACCCAGACGCTGAACGAGATCGTGACGACGCCGACAGCCAGCCATGCGACCGCACCGGGGAGTTGCGTCAGCCAGTACATGGCGAATGCGATAGTCGCGGCGAACGGGATGGTGGCCACCCAGGCCAGCACCATCTCACCGACGACCTTCCAGTTCGCGCCCTTGCCGGACGCTACCCCGCCACCCACGACCGAGGACGCCGCGGCCTGCGTGGTGGAGATCGGGGCGCCCATCGCTGTGGCCCCGAAGATCGCCGTCGAGGCGCCGATGTTGGCGGCCGCACCCGAGTTGGCGTGCAAGGTCGTGATCCGAAGCCCCATCGTCTCGATGATCTTCCAGCCGCCCCAGAGGGTACCGAGGGCGATCGCCGAGTATGCGGCAAGTTCGACCCACATCGGAAGCATCATCGTCTTGCCGTCTTCACCCATCTGGATGTATCCGGCACCGAGCAGCAGCGCACCGATGACACCCATCGTCTTCTGGGCGTCATTGGCGCCATGTCCGAAGGACAGCGCCGCGGCGGACACCAACTGCACGCCCTTGAAAGCGACGTGGTCGTCGTGCATTTTGAAGATCTTCTGGATCACGAAGATGATGTACATCAAGACAAAGGCGATCGTGAACGCCACCAGGGGGCTGGCGATGATGCCGATAGCGGCTTTCTGCACGCTGCCCCACGAGATCGCCCCGAGCCCGCCAGCGGCCAGGCCCGCTCCGACCAGACCACCGATGATGGCGTGGCTCGAGGATGAGGGCATGCCGATGAACCACGTGATGTAGTTCCAGGCGATGGCGGCAAACAAGGCCGCGAAGATCACCCCTTCACTGGCGAACTCCGACTTCACTGTCTTTCCAACGGTGCTGGCAACGGCCGTGCCAACCACGAAGAGCGCCAGGAAGTTGAAGAACGCCGAGAAGGCGGGAGCCCACTTCGCCGGTAGGGCCCGGGTCGCCACGACGGTGCCAACGGAGTTGGCCGCGTCATGAAAACCGTTGGTGAAGTCGAAGATCAGAGCTGCCCCTACCAGCAGAATGATCGTAATCAGAGTCCAGTCCACGCCTTGTTGTCCCTCCACACAAAATGGTTGCCATCTTTATGGTCAACCTCAGGTCAAGGAAAGGTAAACTGGAGGGGACTTGTTCACCGCTTGTTCATGTATAAGTCCCGAGCGTGTCGTTTATCGGGCGTCTGCTCGTCACCGCAGAGCTCTCCAG
>JAKOZM010000549.1 GCA_029779995.1 Actinomycetes bacterium | reverse complement strand
AGGGCCCGCCACAGGAGCAGTTTCAGTCAGCCGTGTCCAGCCCCCGGCGCACTCGGGTGGCCGCTCTGCGCCCGCTGACCAGCGCCCCTTGAATCGACGGTGTGTCCCGATGGTCGCCTGCCACGACAATGCCGTCGAACATCTGCCGTGATCGCGTGCGGAAGGGTGGCAGTGCGGCAGGCAATGCTTCTGCGATGGGGTAGTGGCCCACCAACTCCCAGTGCGCCGTGGGCATGTCGTACATCTGGGCGAGCTGCCGGCGTACCACAGTGACGTCCGCCTCCGGCAAGCCGACTGCGGTGGCCGCCACAAGATGACGACCGGGCGGTGCGTACTCGGGCGCGGCATAACTGATCGCGACCGTGTTCACGACGGGTCCGCGGTCGGCGCTGTCGAGAACGAGGACCGGCTTGCCGCCGAACAGGTCGTCCTCCTCGATGGCGAAGTACCACGTCGTGAGCGCCCGCATCGTGGGCTGCGGAAGGCTGGGGACCAGAGACGCCGCCGTGACGGGGTCGGCGGCCACGATGACCCCATCGCAGGTCACCGTGCCCGCGTCGGTCACCACCTCGGTCGCTGTGACGGCCTGTACCCGGGTGTTGCGGAAGATCCGGCTGCGCAGGGGCCGTGCCAACTGCTCGGGAATCGCGCGCATCCCAGTGGCCGGGACGGCGGGCGTACCGCGCGCCAAGGACCGCAGGACCAAATCAGTGAATCGGCGGCTGGTGGTCAATTCGGTGTCGGCCAGCACCCCGGCCAGGAACGGTCGCAGCAGCAGCTCCGTGGGTCGGCCGCCGATGTGGGCTGCATCGAAGACGTCCTGCGTGCTCATGTCCGGCCGGGATTCCACCTCGCGGGGATCGATCACCGCGCAGGCCGACAGATAGCGCAGAGTCCGCGCTGTGCCCAGTGGGCCGAGCGGTAGTTTCGCATTGCGCAGGGCCGATTTGGGCGCCCGGCGGGGATCGACGAGCCAGCGCGGACCGCTGTCGGTGCTCAACACTGCGCCGGGGAAGAACGTGCGCAGATCCAGGGCAGCGTGATCCAGCAGTAGCTGGCCCTCCGGGTAGGAGGGGTTATAGAGCTGGAAACCGCGATCGAGCAGGAACCCGTCGACCTCGTCGGTGTGCATACGCCCGCCCACCCGGTCGCTCGCCTCCACGACGACGACATCCACCCCTGCCTCGGCCAGGTGATGGGCGGCGCTCAGCCCTGCGATGCCAGCCCCCACCACGACCACGTCGGCACTGCTGTGCACAGATCCCCTTGGCCAATGACTCACGCCTCCCATCCTGCCTTGCCTCGGCGGGAGAATTGTCGCCATGTCCGAAGCGCGCCGGTGGCTGCCCCTGGTGGCGCTGGAGTCCGCGACGGTCTTCAGCGGTACCGCTAACGGGATATCCATGATCGTGTTCCCCTGGCTGATCCTGGAGTTGACCGGTTCGGCCAGTGCCGCGGGCCTGCTGGGGGCGATCACCGCCCTGCCCCTGCTCGTGTCGTTCCTGTTCGCCGGGGTCTTCGTGGACATGGTTGGTCGGCGCCGGGTAGCCATCGTCAGCGATCTGCTGAGCATGACGTCCGTCGCGTTGGTTCCGGTGCTCGGAAATCAGTTCACACTCGGATTCGCCGCACTGGCTGGCCTCGCGGTGCTGGGTGCGGTGTTCGACCCGGCGGGGATCAGTGCGCGGGAGTCGATGCTGCCCGAGGCCGCCCGGGCTGCGGGTCTGCGGCTCGAACGGGCCAACGGCATCCACGAGGCTGTGTGGGGTGCCGCCTACCTGATCGGTCCGGGAATCGGCGGGCTGTCGATCGGGCTCTGGGGTGCTCGAGCGACGTTCTGGGTGTCGGCAGCGATGTTCGCCCTCGGTGCGGCCATGATGCTCGCCGTGCGGGTCCCCGGATCGGGTCGGCCAGCGGCCCACGAACGTCCGGCAGGAGTATGGTCGGCGACCCGCGAGGGTGTGCGCTTTGTGTGGGATGACCGGGTTCTGCGCACCGTGGCGCTGGTCAGCATGGTGATCGTCGGCTTCTGGTTGCCCATCGAGGGCGTCGTGCTGCCCGTGTACTTCGAAGGTATGGGCGAGCCCGCCCGGCTGGGCAGCACCGTGATGGCCTTGGCCCTCGGCGGAATCGCCGGTGCGTTGGTCTACGGCGCCATCGGGCACCGGTTCAGTCGTCGGCTGGCGTTCTGCGTGGCGATGACCGCGACTGGCTTCGCGGTGATCGGGATGGCCTTCCTGCCGGCCTACGTGCTACTGCTGGGGTTCAGTGTGCTGGCTGGTTTGTTCTACGGGCCGGTCGGACCTTTGGTGAACCTGATGATCCAGCAGCGTTCACCGGGGGTCCTGCGGGGTCGGGTAGTCGGCCTGCTCACCTCTGCCGCCTACGTTTCAGGGCCCATCGGTTATCTGATCAGCGGTCCATTGGTGCAGTGGCTCGGGGTGCAGACCGCGTTCCTGATCATGGCCATCGGGGTGACGGCGGTTGGGATCGTGTCCTGGTTCCTGCCGTCGTTGCGTCAGATGGATGCCACGTGAGCGCGTTCAGACCGCGGCCGGCAGTTGTACGGTCGCGGGCCGACGTGCGAACCAGAAGGCGGCCAGTACGCCTGCCAATGCGCCCATGAGGTGCGCTTGCCAGGACACCCCGGCGGCCACGCCGAAGGGTAAGGCCCCCAGCAGCAGCCCCCCGTAGACGAACAACACGCCCAGGCCGATCAGGACGTCCACCCAGTGCCGGGTGAAGACGCCCGCGGCCATCAGGAAGGTCAAATAGCCGAAGACGGCGCCGCTGGCACCGATGGTGATGGCGTTGGCGGGCCCTACGAGCCACACGCCCAGGCCGCTGCCCACGACGATGAC
>JAKOZM010000547.1 GCA_029779995.1 Actinomycetes bacterium | reverse complement strand
AAGTGTCGAATCTGGGCACCTCGACGCAGAACCTGAACCCGTCGAAGATGACGAACGCGGCGAAAGGCCGCATGTCCCAGAGCTTCTTGGGTTCTGGGGCAGGGTTGCCGGGTGGTGTGGCGACGACGGCGACGAATCTGTTCGGCCAGTTCGCGGGGAAGATTGCCGACGACAACGACGCGACGACGGTCGAGAACCCGGATGATGTGAATGCGCAGGTCACTTCGTTCTTCGGGAATCCGGGCACGTCGATCCTGGATCTGATTTTCGGGGCGCTGATTTCGGCGTTGGGCGGTATCCCGATCATCGGCGGCGCGATTCAGTCGCTGGCGGGGTGGCTGAACGGAACGCATGACACGGCGAATGAGGCGCTGGATACAACAGTGTCGGTGACGACGCAGGTGACGCAGGTGACGCAGGTGCTGAATGCGCCTACGGGTGTGGGTTTTTGGATGACTGGTCCTGATCCGACGGGCATTGTGTCGGTTCCGTTTTCGCAGCTGGCGGCGACTGCCGTGGGGGTTACGGGCGGCTCCCACACCCACACAATCGCGTCCAACGGTGCGCATAACCATAAGGTGTCAGGGTCGACTACCAGCACGGAGCCCGCGCACGTCCACACGGCCAATTCGGCCGATGCTGGCGGCACCCTGACACTCGGGCAGTTCGCCGTCAACTGCACCGCCACCTACGCACCCTGGGCGGCGATCCGCTCCCCCGGGACCGCAGCCCGCAAAATCCTGACCATCATCGCGAAGAAAACCGGCGTCGCAACCACATTCGGCGCAGACGTGTACCGCATGAACGAGGACGGATCAGTCACCCTCGTCGCGCAGACCACCGAAAACTACGGCGGCGACGGCGGACCCCTCACCACCACCTACGCCTACCTGCAAATGGTGCTCCCCGAGGCGATACCCGTCGAAGAGGGTGATGTGATCTGGGCGCAATTCCGCATGACCGGCGCCGGGTCGGTGCAGATCATGGGGGTGAACCTACCGATGCCTGGCCACATCGACGGCTTCTACCCGCGCGCGATCGGCGCGGGCCGCAACCCGTCCACCACCCCGGCACCGTCATCGATCGATGCGTCCGCCGTCAACGGCATGTACCAGGGCATGACACCGTGGGTCAGCTTCGGCCTCGACGTCGGGCAGACGGACATTCCGCGCTTCATCTACGACGATTTCAACCGGGGAGACTTCGGATCGCAGTGGATGCTACTGCGGTCCGGGTCGGTGTATCCGCGCCTGAAAGATGGGCATGCCGAGATTCAAACCGACTTCTTCGGCACCTCGCGGCGCGGCGCGGCGATGGCCATACAGTCGATGCGGTCGGACGTCATGAGCGTCGAGGCCGACATCACCAACACCTCAGCGCGGGACGGTGGGATCGGGGCGTGCCTGTCCAGTTCGGGTGCGGGAGTGTGGCTGATCATCAACGACGCCCAAGCCCGCATCGCGACCGGGGCGTACAACTCGTACACCGTCCGCGCCACCGTCGCTGAGGGTGGGACTGGGCACTGGAAACTCGCCCTCGACCCCGACCTCGGGGTGTGGACAGCCACCCGCAACGGTGAGGATGTGGGGTTGTCGTGGGCGGAATCGGGTGTGCCGCACGGCAACCAGTACCGGCGCGGCGGGCTGCAAGTGCTGTCCACCGGATCGAGTTCGCCACGCATCGACAATTTCATTGTTCAAGACATCGCCGCCGACGACGAATAGCCCTGCAACACAAGGAGAAACACAATGGCCATCACAGCAAAGCTGTACGTCAACGCGTACAAGACCGCGTTCAACGGCGAAATCAACCTCGTCGCCGACACGATCAAGTGTGCGCTACTCAACGGGTACGTTCCCAACCAGTCCGCGCACGACTACTTCAACGACGTCTCCGCAAGCGAGATCTCCGGGACCGGCTACACGGCGGGCGGACTCACCCTCACCAGCAAGACGGCCACCGTCTCCGGTCTGCGCTTCACGTTCGACGCCGCAGACGCGCTGTGGACCTCGTCCACGATCGACGCCACACACCTCGTCATCTACAAGTCGACGGG
>JAKOZM010000213.1 GCA_029779995.1 Actinomycetes bacterium | reverse complement strand
ACCGAGGCCCTGCGAGCGGCTGGCTTCGGGCACAACAGCGCGGTGCGCATTCGCTGGGTGGCCAGTGACGACTGTGCTACTGCGGAGGGGGCGGCCGCCGCGCTCGGCGACGTCGATGGCATCTGTGTTCCGGGCGGGTTCGGGGTCCGCGGCATCGAAGGCAAGCTGGGCGCCATCCGCTATGCCCGGGAGAACCGGATTCCGACCCTCGGGCTGTGCCTGGGACTGCAGTGTATGGTCATCGAGTTCGCCCGCGAGGTGGCCGGGATGCCGGATGCGAACTCCCAGGAGTTCGATGACGAGACCACCCACCCCGTCGTGTCGACCATGGCCGACCAGACCGACGTCGTGAGCGGCGAGCGGGACATGGGCGGGACCATGCGCCTGGGGCTGTACCCGGCCATCCTCACCCCGGACAGTGTCGTGGCCACCGCGTACGGCCAGACCGCCGTCGACGAGCGCCACCGACACCGCTACGAGGTCAACAACGCCTATCGCGAGCCACTGGCCGAGGCGGGGATGGTTTTCAGCGGCACGTCCCCGGACGGCCGGCTCGTGGAGTTCGTGGAACTGCCCGCCGACATGCACCCCTACTTCGTGGCCACACAGGCACACCCCGAGTTCCGCTCCCGGCCGACCCGCCCGCACCCGCTGTTCGCAGGGTTGATCGAGGCGGCGCTGGCCCGCCAGACCAGTGGATGAGGTCTGGCACGGCGAGGTGGCCGACACGTTCCAGAGCCACCCGGTCACCGCGCAGCGCCTGCGCTTCCACGGTGCGGTGTGGGATGTCCGCAGCGACGAGGTAGCCATCGGTGATCATGTGGTCACCCGTGATCTGGTGGTGCACCCGGGTGCGGTGGGCATCATCGCCCTCGACAATCAGGACCGGGTGCTGCTCATCAGGCAGTACCGCCACCCGGTGGCCGCCTTCCTGTTCGAACCGCCCGCGGGTCTGCTGGACACCCACAAGGAGACGGCCTGGGAGTGTGCGCAGCGCGAGCTGGCAGAGGAGGCCGGTCTGCGCGCCCGGTCCTGGCATGTACTGATTGACTTCCTGAACTCCCCGGGCGGGACGAGCGAGACGCTGCGGTGCTTCCTCGCCCGTGACCTCGACGTGTTGCCCGACGGCCGCGAGCACACCGGTGAGGCAGAGGAACTGCATCTGCCGCAGGCCTGGGTGCCACTGCCTGAGGCGGTAGGTCTGGTGCTGTCCGGGGCCATCCAGAATCCGACGGCCACTAATGGAATCCTCGCCGCCGCCGCTCACCAGGGGCGGGACTGGCGCGATTTGCGGCCTGCGGACAGCCCGTGGCCTGTGCGAAACTGGGTCGAATCGTTGGGCAACGTCCGAACACCACCGGGGTAAGGAGTCTGGGATGCGCATCGGGGTCCCGACGGAGGTCAAGCCGCAGGAGTACCGGGTCGCGATGACCCCGGCGGGAGTGCAGGAACTGGTGCGTCATGGCCACGACGTCGTCGTGCAGGCCGGTGCTGGTGTGGGCTCGACGCTGCCGGACGACGAGTTCGTGGCGGCCGGGGCGCGGATTCTGCCCGACGCGGACGAGGTCTGGGCGGCTGCCGATCTGATCGTCAAGGTCAAGGAGCCCATGCCCAGCGAGTACGGCTACTTGCGCGAGGACCAGGTGCTCTTCACCTACCTGCATCTGGCTGCGTCGCGGGAGTGCACCGACGCGTTGCTTGCCGGGCGCACGACGGCCATCGCCTACGAGACGGTCGAACTGCCCAACGGCACCCTGCCGCTGCTGGCTCCGATGTCGGAGGTGGCGGGCAGGCTCGCGCCGCAGGTCGGCGCCCAGGCATTGCTGAAGGCCAGCGGCGGGCGCGGGGTGTTGCTCGGTGGGACGCCGGGGGTGCATGCAGGCAAGGTGGTGGTGATCGGCGCCGGGGTGGCCGGCCAGAACGCTGCGGCGATTGCGCTCGGGATGCAGGCCGAGGTGGTGCTCATGGACCGCGATATCGCGCGGTTGCGGGAGGCGGACGCCATCTACCAAGGGCACATGCAGACGGTTGCCTCCAATGATTACGAGATCGAGCGGTGCGTGCTCGATGCCGACTTGGTGATCGGCGCTGTGCTCGTCCATGGGGCCAAGGCGCCGCGACTGGTCAGCAACGAGTTGGTGTCGCGGATGAAGGCGGGCGCCGTGCTGGTCGACATCTCCATAGATCAGGGCGGCTGCTTCGAGGACTCCCGGCCGACGACGCATTCCGACCCGACCTACCCGGTCCACGACACCCTTTTCTACTGCGTCGCGAACATGCCTGGTGCGGTGCCACACACCTCGACGTGGGCGCTGACCAACGTCACCCTGCCGTACCTGGTCGAGGTGGCCGACCACGGGTGGCGGGCGGCGTGTCGGCGCGACCACGCCCTGGCGTTGGGCGTGAACACCCACGCTGGCTCGATCTCGTACCGGGCGGTTGCCGACGCGTTCGATCTGCCCAGTGTCAGCCTGGAGCACGTGCTGGCGAATGCGTGAGGTCGAGGCCTACCTGCAGCACGTCATCGTCGAGAAGGGTCTGTCGAGCAACACCGTCGCGGCCTACGGCCGGGATCTGGGACGGTTCACGCAGTTCCTCCAGGCCCGCGAGGTGGATCGCCTCGAGCAGGTGACCCCCGCGATGCTGGGCGATTTCGTGACGGTGCTGTCCGAGGACCTCGGTGCCTCGTCGGTGCGGCGGGTGATCAGCAGCGTCCGGGGACTGTTCCGCTACGCGGGCGCGGAGGGCTGGATCGTGGTGGACCCGACCGACGAGCTCAACTCCCCGAACGTGCCGCTGAAACTGCCCAAAGCGTTGTCGGTGTTCGACTGTGTGGCGATGGTGGAGTCCTGCGACGCCGCAACCGTTCTTGGGGTGCGCGATCGAGGGCTGCTGGAGTTCCTCTACGGATCGGGGGCGCGGATCAGCGAGGCGGTCGGCCTCAC
>JAKOZM010000531.1 GCA_029779995.1 Actinomycetes bacterium | reverse complement strand
GCGCGGCAGGTGTGTGACGAGCTCTTCCACGGTCGCGAGCGCCTCCGGAGAGGTCAGCGCATGGGCCTCGTCGAGGACCAGCAGCAGGCGATGGCGGGACAGGCGCTCGATCAAGGCACCAGTTGGCTCGGATGCGGAGCCATCCCCAGTAACCACCACACCATTGGTCCCCAGACCCAGGTCGTCGAGCGTCGTGTGCAGTGCTGCGGTCAGGGCGTGCGGCTCGTTGTGCCGCGGGTGCGCCGTGACGGCAGCCACGGGGATCTGGCTGGCCTGGGCCCACGCCTGGAGCAGGTCCGACTTCCCATAGCCTGCAGGCGCTGTGATGACGACGACCGAGCCGGGCCGGACCTTTCCCAGCCGCTCGACCAGCCTGGCCCGGGGGAAGATGGCGTGACTCGTCCCTGCTACGCGCATCGACGTATGACCCCCGATTCTTTGGTCTGCTGAGGACGAGTGCAACAGGTTGGCGGACAGCGCTTTGCACGCCGAGCGGGGGACCACGATCCAGATGGTCCCGCTGTCAGCTCACCACCGCGTTCCCTCATTAACAACGCGGTCAGCGTCATCAACTCTAGATGATCTTGGGCAATTGTGAGAAGGCCAAGGTGGTGGCCGCCGTGAGACCCGCACCGCATCCGTTTCACTAGGCGTCGGCCAACCCGCTTCCGGCACTTTGCCTCACGAAGTTGGGCGGCTGTGGTGGGGGACCACCACGGGGGAGCTGCGCGACACCTGGGGATCTGGCGTACCCGCCAGAGGGTGCACGCGAGGCTCGATGAGTCGAGTCGATGAGGAGTTGTCATGGCGTTACGCGCAGGGTCGGAACTGCCGTCTTCGGTCGCAGCAGGGATGACCACCGGGCACGCGAGCGTCGCCCGGGGCTTCCTGGAGATGTTCGCCGGTGGGCCGCTGCCGGATTGGGATTCGTTCAGCCGGACCATCCGGGTGGTGCGAGTCCGGCCGGGTGATGTGCTCTTCGAGGCGGGTGAGGAACACCCGTTCGTCTATGTCGTACGCCGAGGTTCGATGCGAGTCGGCTTCTCCGACGACAAGGGTCGCGAGTGCCTGCTGGCCTTCTGCCGCACGTTCGACATGGTGGCGAGCATCTCCGCCATCGCCCCTCCTGGCGTGCGACGGCTGACCGCACTGCCGCACGGCATCGCCAAACTGCGCAGCGCCACCGACCTCGGGGCCACCCGTACTCGCGCCACTGCTCTGGAAATGACCGAACTGGAGCGGCTGGACTTCCGGGTCATCGAACGCCTCATGGCCCGGCACTCGGCATGGTCCATGGCGATCTTCAACGCCATGGTCTTGCACGCCCTGGCCAAGGAACAGCGGGAACGGGAGTTGTTGACCCGCACTCCCGAAGAGCGCTACCGGCAGTTCCTCGAGGACCACGA
>JAKOZM010000506.1 GCA_029779995.1 Actinomycetes bacterium | reverse complement strand
GCCGCGTAACACGAGCAGGCGAGTCTCAAAGGGTCCCGAGGGAAAGACCCGATGGGGAGAAAAGGAGAGGCGTGACGATGGAAGAGTCCGTCTTGAGTGCAGGCGATACAGCCTGGATTCTCACCAGCGCGGCCCTCGTACTGCTCATGCTGCCCGGCCTAGCTCTGTTCTATGGCGGCATGACACGTGCGAAAGCCGTGCTCAACATGATGATGATGGTGATGGGAGTTGTGTTCCTGGTCGGCGTTCAGTGGATCCTTTACGGGTACTCACTGACGTTCGGTACCGGTAACGCACTCATCGGAAACCTCAGCGAGTACATCGGTCTTGAGGGCCTGATGACCGACGATCCCGCAGCCACCTACCCGGCGATGGCCTTCGTGGCCTTCCAAGCGATGTTCGCGGTGATCACCGTGGCGTTGATCGCTGGTGCGGTCGCCGACCGTACCAAGTTCGGTGCCTGGATGGTCTTCGCGGGGATCTGGGCCACCCTGGTCTACTTCCCAGTGGCGCACTGGGTATGGGCCTCCGGCGGCTGGATCTTCGAGGGTCTCGGCCCGATGAACGGTACGGCGGCCATCGACTTCGCAGGCGGGACCGCGGTCCACATCAATGCCGGTGCCGCTGGCCTGGCGTTGGCCTTCGTGCTCGGCAAGCGGCTGGGCTGGCCCAAGACGCCGATGAAGCCGCACAACCTGACGCTGGTGATGATCGGTGCTGGTCTGCTGTGGTTCGGCTGGTTCGGCTTCAACGCAGGTTCGGCCCTGGCTGCGAACAACACCTCGGCTGTGGTGTTCCTGAACACCTTCGCCGCCACGTGTGCTGCCGCCCTCGGCTGGCTGCTCGTGGAGAAGATCCGCGACGGGCACGCCACCAGCCTGGGTGCCGCGTCGGGCATCGTCGCGGGCCTGGTCGCCATCACCCCGGCGTGCTCTTCGGTGAGCCCGATCGGGGCGCTGATCCTGGGCGCCATCGCTGGTGTGCTGTGTGCTCTGGCTGTCGGGCTGAAGTACCGGTTCGGCTTCGATGACTCCCTCGATGTGGTCGGCGTGCACCTCGTCGGTGGCCTCGTGGGTACCCTGCTCATCGGTATCCTTGCCACTGAGGCCGCCCCCGCTGGGGTCAACGGTCTGTTCTACGGAGGCGGCTTGACGCAGTTCTGGTCACAGTTGATCGCAGCCGTGGCCGTCATGGTCTACTCCTTCGTGCTTGCCTTCATCATCGGCAAGATCATCGACCTGACCATGGGCATGCGGATCTCCGAGGACGACGAGATCGCCGGCGTCGACCTCACCACCCACGCAGAGGGCGCTTACGAACTGGCTGACAGCGGTTCCGGCGGCAAGTTCGCCGGAGTCGGTCAGGCCGCACTGAAGAAGGAAGAGGTCACCGTATGAAACTCGTCACCGCAGTCATCAAGCCGTTCAAGCTCGACGACGTCAAGACCGGACTGGAGACCTTCGGGATCCACGGCCTGACAGTCTCCGAGGCCAGTGGTTATGGCCGGCAGCGCGGGCACACCGAGGTCTACCGGGGGGCGGAGTACACCGTCGATCTGGTGCCGAAGGTCCGCATCGAGGTGGTCGTCGAGGATGACGACGCCGACAGTGTGGTCGACGTCATCGTCAAGAGCGCCCAGACCGGACGCATTGGGGATGGCAAGGTCTGGATGTCCCCCGTGGAGTCGATCGTGCGCGTGCGCACGGGCGAACGCGGCCCGGACGCGCTGTAGCCCGAGAACAAGAACCAGACGTGGC
>JAKOZM010000502.1 GCA_029779995.1 Actinomycetes bacterium | reverse complement strand
GGACGCTGTGCCAACTCCGGGTCGAACGCGATCAACTCGTCCTCGATCACCTGCAGGTCACGGACCGGATCGCGGTCGGTCTCGAACGTCGCACAGTCCACAACATGGACCAGCGCGCTGCAGCGCTGAACGTGGCGCAGGAACTCGTGACCCAGCCCCTTACCCTGGCTGGCACCAGGGATCAGTCCGGGCACATCGGCGACGGTGAATGTCGTACCAGCGATGCTGACCACACCCAGATTGGGTGTCAGAGTCGTGAAGGGGTAGTCGGCGACCTTGGGTCGTGCAGCCGACAGGGCCGACACCAGCGACGATTTGCCGGCGCTGGGAAAGCCGATCAGGCCGATGTCAGCGACGGTCTTGAGTTCCAGAATTGCATCGACGTGCTCGCCGGGTTCACCGAGCAGAGCGAACGCGGGGGCCTTTCGGCGACGGGTGGCCAGCGCCGCGTTTCCGAGGCCGCCATGGCCGCCGGCGGCCAGGACGAACTGCTGTCCAGGTTCGACGAGATCGGCCAGCGTCTCGCCGTCCTCGGTCTGCACCATGGTGCCGGGCGGCACAGGAACCACCAGGTCCTTGGCGCTGGCACCACTGCGGTTGCTGCCCTGACCCGGCTGACCGGAGCCAGCGTGCCGGTGGGGATGGAAATGCAGGTCGAGCAGGCTGTTGACGCCCACGTCGACGAGCAGGATCACGTCGCCACCGCGGCCTCCGTTGCCGCCATCGGGACCGCCGAGCGGTTTGAACTTCTCGCGGTGGATGGACGCGCAGCCGTGACCGCCGTCACCGCCTTGGGCGTGGATCAGAACGCGGTCGACGAAACTGGTCACCGCGTTGACATCAAGCGACGATGTTGACGACCCGGCGACCACGCTTGGTGCCGAAGTCCACCGTGCCCGCCGTGAGCGCGAACAGGGTGTCGTCCTTGCCGATGCCCACGTTCGCACCGGGGTGGAAGTGGGTACCGCGCTGACGCACGATGATCTCACCGGCGTTGACGAGCTGGCCACCAAAGCGCTTCACACCGAGGCGCTGGGCGTTCGAGTCGCGACCGTTTCTGGTGCTTGCCGCACCCTTCTTGTGTGCCATGAGGTCAGGCTCCCAACTCGATGCCGGTCACCTTGACGACGGTCTGCTCCTGACGGTGCCCCTGACGCTTCCGGTAGCCGGTCTTGTTCTTGTACTTGAGGATGTCGATCTTCGGTCCGCGGCGGTGCTCGACCACCTCGGCCGTGACCGACGCGCCCGACAGGGCGCTGGGGTCGGAGGTGACAGTCTCACCATCCACCACGAGCAGGACAGGAGCCAGGTCCACCGCGTCGCCGGGCTGTCCAGGCACCCGGTTCAGAACCACCACATCGCCGACAGCCACCTTCTCCTGGTGACCGCTGGTCCGCACGATCGCGTACACCGCTGCTCCTTCGCATAACAATCATTTCGGCGGCTCATGGGCACACCGACTCAGGCGCATCAACAGCGCACTTCCTCAAGGGTACGCGATGGCCTCCAACGGCGACAATGCGCCCCTGCGGTATTCCCACGGGTTGCCCGGGTATCCAGCATCGCATGCCGACCTACCTGATTACCGGGGCCACCAGCGGGATCGGGCTGGCCACGGCGAGCATGCTCGCGGAGCGTGGCGCCGACCTCGTCCTGATGGGACGCAACCTCGACTCCCTGGAGAAAGTCCAGGCCGAACTGGGCCAGGCCTGTGTCCTCGTGGCCGGGGATGTGCGCGAAACCGCTGACGTGGAGCGCGCCTTCGCCGCTGTACCGGGCCCTCTGGACGGGGTGGTGCATGCCGCGGCGGTGGCCGCCTACGGCCGCTTCGAGCAGATCCCACCGGACGTCTTCACGGCGACGGTGGCCACGACGCTGCTGGGGACGATCGCCGTGGCACGTGCCGCGATCACCCGGTTCATCGCCCAGGGCGGCGGGCGACTGGTCGTCGTCGGTTCACTGCTCGGGGACATCAGCGTGCCGTATATGAGTCCGTACATCACCGCGAAGTGGGGCGTCCACGGCCTGGTCCGAACGCTGCAGCAGGAGACGCGGGGTTCGGGCATCGACATCAGCCTGGTCAGTCCCGGCGGGGTGGACACTCCCATCTACGACAACGCCGCGACCTATCTGGGCGTCAAAGGCCAGGCACCGGGCAAGGTGCAATCGGCTCAGGAGTGCGCCACCCGCGTCGTCTCAGCGCTGCACAGACCGCGTCGCCAGGTGCAGTCCGGGCCGCTCAACCGGATCGCACGGGTCGGCTATCGGCTTGTGCCGGCCGTGTTCGACGCCGCGGTCGGACCGGTCATGCGCTGGCAAGGCCTGCACCCCGATCCCGTCGCGGCCACCCCCGGCAACGTCTTCAGCCCCGTCTCAGGAGAGCCCCGCATGCAAGGACAACGCATGAAGAACACCCTCATCGTCCACCGCGAGGTCAACGCACCCGCCAAGGCCGTGTGGCAGGTCCTCACCGACGGCTGGACGTATGCCACCTGGGTGGTGGGCGCTTCCCGGGTGCGGGATGTGGATGCCACCTGGCCGGCGACCGGCAGTCGCATTCATCACTCCTTCGGCCCGTGGCCGGCGGTCATCCAGGATTACACCCGGGTGGAGCGCAGCGAACCGGAACGCGAACTGGTGCTCAAGGCGCGCGGCTGGCCCGTGGGTGAGGCCCGGGTCGTCATCAATCTGACGCCGACCGGAGCGCAGTCCTGCCGATTGAGCATCCAGGAGGACGCGATCGCGGGTCCTGGCAAGGGGCTGCCGCGCACGTTGCGGCAGGCCGTCATCGGCCCGCGCAACACAGAGACGCTGTACCGGCTCGCGCTGATCGCCGAAGGGCGATACCGCAACCACGACATCGCGTGACATTGGTGCGTAACAGCAAGATCATCACGAGTCTCCCGCCCCCAGCCGCAGGCATGGCCTGAAGGGGAAGGGGTACCTCAAGGGGCGCGCCATGAGGACCAGTGTTCCCGGCGGCAGCCGGATCCCTCAGCGCACGATGCGACCCCAGGCCGACCGCAGCAGGCGACGACGAACGGCACCGAACCGGCCGTTGGCACGCAGGGCCGACAGCGCCGCATTCCACCCGGGGGCACCGTGGACCCCGCCGCCGGGATGTGCGGACGCGCTGGCCAGGTAGAGGCCGGCCAGGGGTGTCTCGGGTCTGCCGAGCCCCACGGTCGGGCGGAAGAAGAGCTGCTGGTGCAGGGCCGCGGTCCCCCCGTTCAGGGCGCCGCCGACGAGATTCGCATCGGCTGCCTGCATGTCGTGGGGGGTCTGCACATGACGGGCCAGCACGAGGTCCCGGAACCCCGGCGCGACGTCCTCGATCGCCTGCTCCATACGTTCGATCTGAGGGTGCGCAGCCACGCCCTGCGGCACGTGGGTATAGGCCCAAACTGACTCGGTGCCCGCCGGTGAGCGCAGCGGATCCGCCGTGGTCATCTGTCCGAGGAGCACGAACGGATCGCGCGGCAACTTCCCGGTCGACAGGTCAGCGGCATAACCCACCAGCCCGTCGTTGTCCACACCCAGATGGACTGTGCCCGCATCGGCCAGGGCCCCGTTCTTCCAGGGGATCTGCCCAGCCAGCGCCCAATTCAGTTTCAGTGTGGCGTTATCCCATTGGAAGCGGTCGAGTTCGCGTAGGAACGCGGCCGGCAGGCTCTGTTCGGGCAGCAGTTCCCGGTAGAGCGCCGGCGCGCTGACGTCAGCCAGAATCGCACGGCGCGCCTGCACCGTGCGATCTGCAGTGTGCACCGCGGTGGCACGTCCGCCCACTACGTCGATGCGGGTCACCCGCTGCCCGCAGAGCACCCTGGCTCCATACGCTTCGGCGCGCCGCCGCAGTGCCGCAGCCAGTTGACCTGCCCCTCCTTGCGGCACCGGGAAGCCGACATCCTGGCCGAGCATGGCCAGCAGGTATCCGAAGATACCGCTGCCGCCCGCGTCCGGGGTCAGATCGCTGTGCAGGGAATTGCCGGCGAGCAACAGCGCCGCCCCCTCCCCCGCAAACCGCTCCTGTGCAAAGCGGCGGACGGGAGACACGGCCATCCGCGCGAAGTCCAGGGTCCCCGTCGCTCCTAATCGGCGCAGCACCTTCGACGTGGCGACCATGGGCGGGAACGGGGTGAACAAGGCGTCCAGCAGAGGATCGCGGATGCGCTCCCAGGTGGCGAACAGGTCCAGCCAGGCCTGCCCGTCGCCAGGAGCAAAGTCGGCGACGCTGGCGGCGGTGTGCTCGGGGTTGCGGTGCAGGACCACGGCCCGGCCGTCTGGCAGCGCATGTCCCAGTACCGCCGGCGCGCTGACCCAGTGCAGACCGAAATTGGCCAACTCCAAGTCCCTGATCACAGGGCTGGCCGCAGCCAGGGGGTAGAACGCGCTGAAGAGGTCAGTGACGAACCCCGGTGCGGTCACCTGACCGCTGCGGACCGCGCCACCCACCTCGTCGTTGGTTTCCAGCAGCACCACATCCCAGCCCGCCTCGGCCAAGGCGTTCGCGGCGACGAGTCCGTTCGGACCGGCGCCGATGACAACGGCGTCTGCAATGTCTGTGGGCATGCCGCAGACCTACCCCGCTGCGTACCGGTAATGCCCCGCAGGCAGTCAGGCGGGCTGCTCCTGCTCGCCCGACTCGCCGTCCTCGGCCTTCTTGGCCGGGGCACCCGGGATGGGCCCGGGGGGACGGCGCCGCCTGGATCCCACCGGCTCGGTCTGCACTCGCACGCCGCGACCGTTGCAGTGCTCGCACGGTTCGCTGAAGGTCTCCAGCAGCCCTTGGCCGAGGCGCTTGCGCGTCATCTGCACCAGGCCCAAGGAGGTGATCTCGGCGACCTGATGCTTGGTGCGATCCCGGCCCAGGCACTCCACGAGACGGCGGACCACAAGATCGCGGTTGGACTCCAGAACCATGTCGATGAAGTCGACCACGATGATCCCGCCGATGTCGCGCAGCCGCAGTTGGCGCACGATCTCCTCAGCAGCCTCCAGGTTGTTGCGGGTCACCGTCTCCTCGAGGTTGCCGCCCTGTCCGATGAACCGGCCCGTGTTGACGTCCACGACCGTCATGGCCTCGGTTCGGTCGATGACCAGCGAACCGCCGCTGGGCAGCAGAACCTTGCGGTCCAACGCTTTGGTGATCTGCTCGTCCACCCGGTAGTGCGCGAACACGTCGTCGGCGCCGGTCCAGCGCGAGACGCGCTCGGCGAGTTCCGGCGCGACCCATTTCACGTACTCCTCAATGGTGTCCTGCGCCTGTGAGCCGGCCACGATCAACTGGTGGAAGTCTTCGTTGAAGATGTCGCGCACCACCCGGATCGCAAGATCCGGCTCGGAATTGAGCAGCGACGGCGCCTTGGCGCTCTGTGTCTTCTCGTTGATGCTGTCCCACTGGGCGGCCAGCCGGTTCACATCCGAGGCCAGTTGCTCCTCGGTGGCGCCCTCGGCGGCGGTGCGCACTATGACACCAGCGTCCTCAGGCAGCGCTGCCCGCAGCGCCTTCTTCAACCGCGTGCGCTCCTTGTCCGGCAGTTTGCGGCTGATCCCGGTCATCCGGCCGTTGGGCACGTACACCAGGTAGCGCCCCGGCAGGGAGATCTGGCTGGTCAGCCGAGCACCCTTGTGTCCGACGGGGTCCTTGGTCACTTGAACCAGGACGCTGTCCCCCGGTTGCAGAGCGAGTTCAATGCGTTTGGGCTGGCCCTCGAGGCCGGCCCCCTCCCAGTTGACCTCACCGGCGTACAACACCGCGTTGCGGCCACGGCCGATGTCGATGAAGGCCGCCTCCATGCTGGGAAGGACGTTCTGCACCTTGCCCAAGTACACGTTGCCGATCATGCTGGCGTTGCGCTCGCGGGTCACATAATGCTCGACGAGGATCTTGTCCTCGAGTACCGCGATCTGGGTCCGGTCCTCGGTTCCCCGCACGACCATGACCCGATCGACGCTTTCCCGGCGAGCAAGGAACTCGGCCTCGGACACGATCGGCGAGCGGCGCCTGCCCGCGTCACGACCCTCTCGGCGGCGCTGCCGCTTGGCCTCCAATCGGGTGGACCCCTTGACGGAGGTCACCTCGTCCTTACTGGTCTCCTCGTCGGCGTCGTCGCCGCCCGCCCCGCGCCGGCGCCGCCTGCGCCGACGGCGACTGCTGCTCTCCCGATCGGCGTCCGCATCGGCGTCGGCCTCTTGGGGGGCGCCGGATTTGCTGGGCTTGTCGGCCTTGGCCTGCTTGTCATCGCCGTCGCCCGAGGTGACATCTGCCTTACCCGGCTGCTGCTTGGGTTTCCGGTTGCGGGTGCGGCGCCCGGCGGGCTCCTTCTCGACCTCCACCTCCTCGGCGTCGATCTCCGGGGCCAGGAACACCGGCGTGAAGGTGATGGCGTCCTCCTCATCGAGTTCGAAGAGATCAGCCACCTCCTCGGGCACGGGCTCGAAGGCTCCGACGTGGAATGGGTCAGTGGCACTGACTGGCACCGCGGGCACCGGAGCCGGCACGAACGGGGTCAGGTCCGCCGGGCGCGTCTCGGGTTCGCCACTGTCTTCGGCGGGTGTGTCGGATTCTGCTGGTGCTGACTGCGGATGCGCCTCGGGCGGACCTGCTGGCCGTCCCGCAGCCCGGCGCCGTCGTGGGCGCCCGCCTGCACTCGTTGTACTCGCCTGCTGATCATCGCGGACCTCTTCGTCCATCGGGTTCTCCCGATTCCGGGTCTTCACCACTCGTCGCTGCACCATTCGTGCCGCCTGACGAGCGGTTCTCACCCACTCGTTGGTGCTTGGCCGCAACCAAACACAAAGCTTCCATTTTGGCGGTGACGCACCAGCCGCACACATTCAGGAACGTTCTTGGCGCTCCAGGGCAACACTTCAGCGTCACCGGTTGTCACTCCACCAGGGGTAATCAACCACCGTCAGTATCGCATATCCGCCTACCGGACGAGCAGTGTCTGACGAGAAAGGCGCGTCGGCGCGGCGCTGCGGAGCCCGCCAGAGGACCCATCTGAGTATTTCGCCAAACGATCCCGCATGACCGGGGAGCGGCTGGTGAACTCGCGCTGGATGGCCACCCGAGGTCGGGTTATGTCAGTCACGCGCACGTTTCGTGCGTCCCAATGACATCTTCGACCCTTCATGCAACCGGACGGGCCACTCGCAGGCCCAGCCACGCCATCATCCCGGCGACCCACTGCGACCGGGACAGCCAGGACGGTTACGAAACTCGCCCTCGGCAATCAGAACGGCACCTAGTCGCTGAGGCGGTCCGCCACGGCGTCGAGGACCCGGTGGGCCAACACGATCTTGCTGGCGGTGGGCACCTCCTCGGTGATACCCCCACCAAGAAGCAGAACAGCCTCGTTGTCGTCAGCGCCGAACGCCCGCTCATGCCCGACAGGATTGGCGACCATGACGTCGCACCCCTTTTTCGCGAACTTCGCCTCGGCCAGTTCCAGCCAGGTTGCGTGAGCGTCACCAGTCTCAGCCGCGAATCCCACCAGCAGCGGGGCAGCCCCCGAGCGCTCCTGGACAAGGGTGGCCAGTACATCGGGATTCTGGACAAGACTGAGGGTGAGGATGGCCTCCTCGCCCTTCTTGATCTTCGCGTCGGGCAGCGACTCGGCTCGGAAGTCGGCAATCGCCGCGGCCATGATGATCGCATCGGCGTCGTCGCGCAGATCGCGGGCCGCCTGCAACATATCGTCGGCGGTCAGCGCGTCGATCACTTCGACACCCGCCGGGGTCGGGACGTCGACATCACCTCGGATGAGGGTCACCAGGGCTCCCCGGGACACCGCGGCGGCCGCCAACGACATTGCCTGCTTACCCGACGAGCGGTTGCCGATATGACGGACCGGATCGAGGCGTTCGCGGGTGCCCCCGCCGCTGATGACGATGTGCCGGCCGCGCAGGTCGGGGTGCAGATCATGACCCTTGGCCAACGCCGCGGCCACGATCCAGGCGATGGCCTCCGGCTCGGGCAGACGACCCGGACCTGAGTCGGCACCGGTCAAGCGACCCGAATCGGGATCGACGACCAGGACGCCGCGCTCACGCAACGTGGCCACATTTGCGCGGGTCGCCGGGTGCTCCCACATCTCGGTGTGCATGGCGGGGAACATCACGACCGGGCAGTGGGCGGTGAGCAGGGTGTTGGTGAGCAGGTCGTCGGCCAGGCC
>JAKOZM010000209.1 GCA_029779995.1 Actinomycetes bacterium | reverse complement strand
CTGCATGCTTATTCCTCGGAGCGCCGCGGGGTGCTGGGATTGGACCCGGCGGTGAGCTTCTACGAAGAGTCGACCTTCTGGAACATGGCTTGGGGGACCCCGGTGGGTGCCACCCAGACCACCGATATCCGTGATCTGGCGCGCAGCGCACGGGCCATCGGCACCGGGGAGTTGCTGTCGCCGCGCAGCTATCGGGCGATGACGCGGCCCAGGCTGTTGGGGTTCGGGCAGCGCGAGGACAACTGCACCCCATCCTGCTTCCAGCAGAGCGTCGGCTACACCTATGGCCTGGGGATCGTGCGCTCCGGGGACTGGCTGCTGCAGAACCCGCTGCTGGGAGGGTATGGCGCCACCATGGCCTACCTGCCGGACGAGGACGTGACCATCGCCGTGGCGACCACCTTCAAGCAGGCGGCGTTCAACGCGCAGGGCAGCTACCCGAACGCCAGCGACGGGATCTTCCGGTCGCTGGGGGCGCTGCTGGCTCCCGAGCATGCACCGCCGGTCAAGAAGTGATGTCGATTAACGCTCGATGCTCATGATGCCGACACCAGGATGAACGCGACCCAGTTCCTGACGGTGATGGCCCAGCACGAGATGTTGCTGTGGTTGCGCGACCGGCGCGGCTGGGTGCAGGACGTTCACCTGCAGGAGATCATGGACCTGCCGGCTCCTGACATCGCGGCCATCCGCCGGCCATTGATCATCGGGGGTTTCGTCGAGGTGTGCCTTGGCGCGTGCCGGCTCACCGAACACGGCCGCGCGCACGCCGATGAGCTCCTGGCAGGCCTGCTCTAGACCGCTTGCCTGTGGACGGCCGTCGCCGCATCCGGGGGCGCCGTCACTACCCTGACGTGTCCACCCAAGGGAAGGAACGGCAGATGAGAACGGGCTGGTTGCGGGAGTTGCAGCGAGTGATCGCGGCGCAGGAGTCGTTGTGGAATGACGACGTGGCGACGATCCGGCCACGTGACGGGTTGCTGCAGTACGACGTACTGAGCGGAAAGTTGGGGCGGCTTCACCAGGAGGTGGTGGCCAGCGAGCGCCGAGCGCCGATGCGGAGGCGGGCGGCGATGTGGGTACCGAACACTGCGGCCCCTTCGTTCAGATCGCCCGTTGGCGAATAGGCGCTCCTGAACGAATCAGGCGAACCTGCCGGATCGCCCTTGCGCCTCGGCTCACCGTCGAGTAACGTACAACCTCATGGTTGTATATGAAGTGCCCGAGCTCACCGACGACGAGGTCGATCGGCTGTTCCGGGCGCTCGCTGACCGCACCCGGCGCGACATCGTGCGACGCACGTTGCGCGGTGAAGTGTCGGTCTCGCAGTTGGCGAGCAGTTACGAGATGTCGTTCGCCGCTGTACAGAAGCACGTCGCAGTGTTGGAAGGAGCCGGGCTTGTGACCAAGCAGCCTCACGGCCGGGAGCGACTTGTGCGGGCGGACCCGGCGACCATCCAGCGTGCCCAAGCCTTACTTGATCAGTTCGAAATCATCTGGCGCGACCGAGTCACCCAACTCGACGCGCTACTCCTCGAAGAAACCCCCTGAAAGGTTCATCATGCCGATCATCTCTGTCAGCAAAGACCCCGTCGCCGTCACCATGACCGTGGTGGCTCAGTTCCCTGTTCCAGTGCAGCGGCTCTGGAACGCCTACGCCGACCCCCGCCAACTCGAGCGGTTCTGGGGTCCGCCGACCTATCCGGCCCGCTTCACCCGGCATGACATGTTCGTCGGGGGTCGCAGCGACTACGCGATGACCGGTCCGGAGGGCGATGTTTCCCGCGGCTATTGGGAGTTCATCGCGGTGGACCCGATGCGCTCGTTCGAGGTACGCGATGGTTTCGCGGCTGAGGATGGAACGCCGAACGAGGGGATGCCCTCGATGCGCATGATCTTCGCCTTCTCGACGGTGGAGTCCGGCTGCCAGGTGACCACCACGACCTACTTCAACTCCACTGAGGAACTCGAGCAGCTGGTTGCCATGGGCATGGAGGAGGGGATGACCGCTGCGATGGGTCAGATGGATCAGGTGCTGGCCGACCTCACCACATTCGCTGCCGGCGCCGCCACGGATGCCCAGATCCTCAGCGACACCCAGGTCCGGATCGCTCGGGTCATCCGGGGTTCGGTCGAGCAGGTGTGGCGCGCGCACAACGAGGCTGACCTCATGCAGCGTTGGCTACTGGGCCCCGACGGCTGGACGATGCCGGTGTGCGACATCGCGGTACACGTGGGCGACAGCTACCGCTACGAGTGGGAGTCGGCTGATGGAGCCAACCGGTTCGGTTTCACGGGGGAACTGCTGGAGTCCGTGGCGCCGCACCGGGCGGTGACCACCGAGTCGATGATCGGTATGGAAGGTCCCGGCACCGTCAACGAGTTGACGCTGACACCGGTCGAAGGCGGCACCCTGCTGTCCATAGTGGTCACCTACCCGAGTGCCGAGGTGCGCGACATCGTGCTGGCCACCGGGATGACCAAGGGAATGGAAGACAGCTACGCCCGCCTCGAGGAGTCGGTGCTCAGTTCAGTGTGAACCCTGTTCGGCATCGACTGCCACCAGGGTGAGGGCGAAGCGGCAGGGGCTGGTCGCGAGGACCGCATGGTGCTCGTTCGGTGCGAGGTACACCACGTCCCCTGCCGTGAGCGCCTGCGTCTGCCCTGCGTAACTGAAGTCCATGCCACCGTCGAGCACCTGCACCACAACGGCCCTGGCGGATGCGTGGTCGGTGAGTTCTTGGCCTTCGTCCATGGCGAAGACGACCACACGTAGCAGTGCGTTGTTCACCACCACCCGGGAGGTGGTGGCCTCGGTCGAGATCGGTAGCGCCTCGAAGATGCCGGTTTGGGTCTGCGACTGGTCCGTCGGTGTTGTTGCCATGGTCCTAGTATCGGCGCTGCGGTCCTACTTAGACCTGCGCGTCTGGCGTGACTCGTTGACGGCAGCGATGAACGTCTGAACCGGTACCTGCAGCGACTCCACGATGAGCGGGACATCGAGGTCATCGACAGCCTTGTAGCGCACACAACTACGGCCCATGTTCAACTTCTTGGGACCGGCCCACCGCATGCGGAACTCGTCCTCGGTCATCGGCATGCCGGTGTAGATCGTCATCAGGTACAACGAGATGGTGTTCTTCTGCGAGGCGAGAGCACCGAACATTAGCGGCTTGCCGTTGTAGGTGTCCGGCTCGACCGTCAGCGGAACGGACCACGTGATCATGCCGTAGTCCATGCTCTCCGCCAACCCCTCAGGCAGAGCCGGCCGCACGATCTCCAGGGTGCGCTCGATCTCGCTGCGCCGGGGTTCGGGCAGGGAGAGGACGTAGTCGGTCACGGTGGCAGCATCGCTGTGCATGAGATCTCCTAGGCGTGGGCGAAACCCCACCGTAGATCAGGGGTGTGTCAGCGGCGTCCGGTCGCCACGAATTCGAGCAGACCGGGCGCATCCAGCCCCGCGATCCCGCAACTCGCAGCCGTGCGGCGATCCTGGGCGAAGTCGGTGCCGAGCAGGGCGCCGCTGAGGTGGATGACTGACTCCATGAGGACGGGAGCGACACCTACCTGCCGACCGAGTTGGGAGTAGATGGTCAGGCCCACCGGCACGTCTTCGGTGAGGTAGCGGGAGTCGATCTGCATCGGGCCCTTGATGCCGGTCAGCGCCGAGACCCCCCGGATGACCGACCAGAAGGTGTCCCCGCTGGGGCCGTAACCCATGACGGCGTAGGTGTCGCGCAGACTGAGCAGGTCGATCCCAAGGGCGCGGCCGATGGCCAACCGTTCGGCGTCGATCGCCTCGATGGCCTGGCAGACATGCGGGGTCATGCCCTCCTCGTAGTAGTAGAACTCGCCGTGGCTGTATTCGATGCGGCTGGCAGACATCAGCACCCCGAGGCAGTGCAGGGTTGGGTTCGGGTTGCTCAGCCCGGCGGCCAGCACGTTCGGCATCACTTCGATGCCCGGGTAGAGGTCGTCGAGGACAGCGGCCACCCGGTCGCTGTGCACTGCGGGGAAGGTGCCGACCGAGACGATCTTGCGCCGACCGAAGACCGTGACCTGGGTCGGGCCCGTGATCCGGGTTGCATACGGCAGCGCGGCGATCTCCGAGACGGTGACGTCGGCGCTGACCCCGTTCTCAGTCAGGAAGTGCGCGACCGCCAGGGAACCCAGCGAACCGGGCATCAAGACCAGGTTCATCCCGTCGCGCAGGTGGGGAGCGAGCAGGCCTGCCAGGGTGAGTTGGTGGTTCGTCGGGATGACGACGAAGATGGCCTCGGAGCCGGCGACGGCTGTCGCGAGATCGCTCTCCACCCGCACCGGGGCGCTGCCCTGGATCTTCCCGTTCGCTTCAATGCGGCCCGATGCCGCGATGGCCGCGAGTCCATCGGCGAACGCCGGCACCTCCCAGAGGGTCACCGTGTGGCCGGCGATCCCGAACTCGGCCGCTGCTGTGCGTCCCCCGTTGCCACCGCCGAGGACCGTGATCGTGCGTTGTGTCATGGGTCTCAAGGTAGCGCCGGCCGGTGCCGGTGGTGCGCAGCAGTGATCTAGCTCGGGGGTCGAACGGCTCCAACCACGCTCGCTGGATGCGGTTGCTGGTCGGTGCGTCGGCGTCCGACCCAGAACAGCCCTGCGGTGAGCACACTGGCGACCGCCCCGGTCCAGCCCTGGGTGTCGATGGCGGCAAGGTACGCCTGCTTCTGGGCATCGTCGATGTCCTGCACGTCGTCGATCCCGACGGCGTACGTGACCGATTCCTGCTGCACGCCGACACCACTGCGCAGGTCGACGGCGATCTGGTTGGCGGTCGCATTGTCCAGGCCCTGCGTCTGCAGCTGGGTGGTCAAGGACGATGTGAAGGTTGCCATCACCAGCGCTGAGGTAAGGGCGATGCCCACCGCCGTCCCCACGCTGATGGCGGCCTGCCGATAGGCCGACGCACCCGCCTCATCCCCGGCGTCGGCGCCATCCATCACCGCATTCGTGATGGGCACCCCGGCGGCCACCGCTGCGAAGCTGTACAGGGACGTGACGAAGACGGGCCACCACAGTGGCGAGTCGAGGCCCAGGACGGTGCTCAGCGCCATCGCGGCGCCGGTCACCATGAGCAAGCCGCACCCCGTGGCGGTGATCCCGCGCCGACGTACCAGCCGGCCTGCGACATGAGCGCCGATCGCGGCCGACGCTTGCGCCGGAACCATCAGCGCAGCGGTGATCAGCACACTGAGACCGAACACGTATTCGTAGGCCAGTGTCATGTAGTACCAGAGTTGCGTGAAGCACCACAGAGCCACGACGGTGAGCACCAGCAGCATCCCGCGGCCATGCAGGATCGCGGTGTTCAGCGATGGCCGGTGCGCCCTGCGCAGCGCGACGAAGAGGCCGAGGGCAGCCGTGACGGTGATCGCTGCTCGGACCGCGGTCAGCATCGACAATTCGATGTGGGAGGCCAGTTGCACCAGGCCCACACACAGCACGCCGGCCAGCGCTGGCGTCAGCAATTCGTGGCTGCCTCGATTCCCGGGATCGGCGCTCAGCGCCCAGCGGCCGGCGAGCAGGGCGACGCCCCCGCCGACGGCCCAGGTGAAGGCCACGACACGCCACGAGTAGCGCTCCATCAGCAAGGCGGTGAGTACGGGCAGAGCCACGAACACCAGCGGGCTGACCATGGAGAAGATGGCGAACCCGCTGGCTCGGGTCCCCGGGTCCCGCAAGCTGGCGGCGATGGTGGCCAGCGGTACGACGAGCAGCACGGTCGCACCGACCGCCTGCAGAGCCAGCCCCGCGATGGCGACCGTGAGCAGGGGGGCGACTGCGACCACCAACGAACCGAGCACCAGTACGACGGCGCCGACGCTGACGACCCGGCGCGCTCCGAACCGTTCGGCCAGCACAGCGGTCAAGAAGATGACCAGCAGGGAGGCGACGCTGGGAGCCTCGCGCAGACCCGCGGCCGCGGAGTTCCCCGCATCGAACGTGACGAGTATCGGGGTGACGATGTAGTTGTAGGTCG
This sequence comes from Actinomycetes bacterium, assembly GCA_029779995.1. Next base: position 7,897 of record JAKOZM010000209.1, on the reverse strand, counting down.
CCGGCTGCATGTACGCCGCCCCGGCCGCGATGCAGACCCCGATGACGAGGCGTCGCTGCGGCCCCGCGAGCCGCTGCCCAGTTGTGCGCATATGTGCGCCTCCCGGTATCAGGGTAGGCGGTGGGCGGGCGGCAAGCAGGGTGGTCTGGCACGTCAGTCACCGCGCAGGCCGCTGGCCCGGCGCACCAACCGCTCCACTCCTGCCCGCACGGCCTCCTCAGAGCCGATCACGCGGATCTTCGAACGGGCGCGGGTGACAGCGGTGTACAACAACTCCCGCGTCAGCAGGGGTGAATCGGCCGGTGGGAGCACCACGGTGACGGTGTCGAACTGGCTGCCCTGTCCACGGTGAATGGTCATGGCGCGCAGAGTCGTCACCGTCACCGTGTCCAGCCGGGTGACAGGCAGCACCGCGATGCCACCGGAGCGTGCGAATGCCGCGCGCATCTCAGCGCCTTCCGCGACGACCACTCCGGTGTCGCCGTTGTACAGCCCGGACGGGTAGTCATTGGCAGTCACGAGCAGGGGCCGTCCCACGTACCAGAGGTCACCGGGGCTCGGCCGGCTCAGGAGGTGCTGGGTCCACTGGTCGATGAGGTCGTCCCAGTGGCCGACTCCGAAGGGTCCCTCCCGGTGGGCGCACAACACCCGGTGCCGGTCGAGGGCTGTCAAGGCCGCCGCGGCGTCGCCGTCCCAGGCGGCCGTGAGGACACGGTCCGCCTGCTGGACCACATCGTTGCGGGCGCTGTCGATCTCGTCAGGACCGACGAACTCCACGTCGTTGTGCCCTCCCTGCAGGACGTCAAGGACCGCGGTGGGATCGCCGGCCTTGATGGATGCGGCCAGGGCGGCGATCCCACCATCGAATCGGTAGTTGTGGTCCAGCACGACGACACCCGTGGCGGCTGCGCGAGCCACGGCGTCGACCTGCGCCGGGCACACCGTGCTCAGTGCCGAGGTCAGATCGGTGGGATCGGCGGCACCCGGGGCCGCGACGAGGTCTCCCAAGACGGCGCCGGCGTCGATGGACGCCAGCTGATCGGGGTCACCGACGAGAACGAGGCGGGCGTCGGCGCGCACCGCCTCCAGCAGGCGGGCCATCATCGGCAGGGACACCATCGAGGTCTCATCCACAATGACCAGATCCTGCGGCAGCGGGTTCGCGCGGTCATGGCGGAATCGGCCCAACGCGTCGGGTCGCCACCCCAGCAGCCGGTGCAGCGTCGAGGCCGTCAGATCGCCCACCCGGTCGGCATCCGCCTGGCTCATGCCGGCCACTGCCTGCGCCACCGCCTCTTGCAGGCGGGCCGCGGCCTTGCCCGTGGGGGCGGCCAGGGCGACGGTCGATACTGCTCCCACTTCGCGCAGCAACGCCACGATGGCCGCCACGGTCGTGGTCTTGCCGGTGCCCGGGCCACCGGCCACGATCGTCACCTGGCGTAGCGCTGCAGTGGCGGCGGCGAGCCGCTGGCGATCGGGCTCGGCGCTGGGGAAGAGGCGGGCCAGGCCGTCGGCCAACCCTGCGGAAGCCACCGGCAGCAACCGGGCACGCCGTCGCATGGCCGTGCGGATCAACTCCTCGTCCTGCCAATAGCGCTGCAGGTACAGCCGGTCGCCCACCAGGCGCAGCGGGGTGTCGCTGCGATCGGTTGACACCAGGGCATGGTTCTCGACGGCGGACACCCAGGCTTGTGCTTCAGGCCAGGGCAGCACCGGCTCCTCGTCCTGTTCCGACTCGGGAACCCACCCGCTCGGGTCGGCGCTGAGGTCCACGCACACCGATCCTGCGCGCAGGGCCCGCACGCACAGGGCGACTGCGAGAGCCACGGCAACGTCATCGGTGTTGTCCAGGCCGCCGCCGGTCATCCGCGTCAGTGCGGCAGCCACATGGACATCAGCAACCCCGAGAATGCCGGCTTCGTGGAAGGGCTGCAGGGCGCCGGTCGGCAGCCGTGTGAGGTCACTCATCTCGACCCGCCATCCAACAACTCGGACAGTTCCACCACGAGGCCTGCGGGTGGCCGCCAGGAGAACACCCCGCACCCGTCGGGCGTCTCGGGGCCGGCCATGCCGCGGACGAACAGGTACAGCACCCCGCCGAAGTCGGTCGTCGGGTCGTAGTCCGGGAGCCGCCAGCGCAGGTAGCGGTGCAGCGCCGCGCTGTAGAGCAGCGCCTGCAGCGGGTAGTGAGCCTCCATCATCGCGGTTGCCAGGCGGGGCGGCCGGTAGCCGCTGACGAGGCCTTCGACGCCGGGCGACGTGGGTTCTCGCAGCAGGTTCGTCTTGTAGTCGACGACGAGGAATCGGCGGCCGGATACCCGTAGCACGGCATCGATGCTGCCGCTGAGATACCCGACCAACGTCGACGTGCCCAGCCCGTCGTGCTCCAAGCGGTCGGCGTACGGTGCGAGGGGATCGTCAGCCGGCAGGTGGCGCCGCAGCAGGGCCGCCAGGCCGCCCAGTGTCGGCATCGCGTTGCCACCCATCGGGTACTCGAAGTCCAGTTCCGGCAGGCGGTCTGCGGGGGCGATGGCGCCCAGAGTGCGATTGTCGGCCAGCGGACCCAAGGGGGTCACCATCGCTGCCAGCACTGCCGAGGCCAGCACGTCGAGGGTCGCTCCGGGGACTGGATGCCAGATCAGCTGTTCCTGGCAGCGCGCGGCGATTTCGGCGGGCAGGTCGGGAGCACCGGTGTCCACGGCCTCCAGCACGGCGTGTACGAGCGTGCCGAACGCGGCCCCGGCGGGCAGATCGGCGAAGGGAGACCGGAGGTCGGTGGCGGGATCCGCCGCGACCGGCTCGTCGAGCACCTCGTCGGGCTCGTCGTCGCGGAAACCGCTGGGAGTGCGTTCCGCCTCATGCACCGTGCGGGTCAGCCCCGAATACGAGGTGCGACGCCAGGTCGTGTCGAGGATGCGGGTGAACGGTGCCGCGGCCAGCTCTGGCAGGACTGGCACCGTGGGCTTCCATCGGCGGGGTGTCACGGCTGTGACGGGTTCCAGCAGCACCCAGGGGGACGCGATCGCAGGGGGATCCGCCACCGAGTAGCCGGGCGCGGGCACCGTGTCGCCGCTGACTTGTGCGCTCAGCGCCCTGTGCAGCGGCGAGAACCGGGTGTTCTGCTTGCTGGACGCCCAATGCACCACGAGCAGACTGCTGGCCCGGGTCAGCGCGACATACAACTGGCGCAGACTCTCCGCGGCCTCCTCGGTGTCCCGCGCCGCGATCAGCGCGTCCCGGCCCACGGCGCCTTCTCCACGCACATCGAGGACTCGCCGACCGGCGCTGTCGTGGCAGCGGATGGGACCTTGGTCCCCAGGCTTGCCCCGGTCCCACGCGAACGGCACATAGGCCACGGGGAACTCCAGGCCCTTACTGGTGTGCACGGTGAGCACCTGCACTGCCTGCGCATCCGTCTCCAAGCGGCGGGTCAACTCGCTGGTGGGTTCGCGTTCGACCTCGCTGGCGCGGCGGATCTGGTCGGTCAGCCAGTCGGCCAGGCCCACCAGGCCGGTGCGCGTGCGACGGTGATGGGCGTGCAACGCGCCGGCCACATGGCGTAGGTCGGTCAGGTCGCGCTCCCCGCCGGTGCGTGACAGCACCCGAGCCGCGAGGCCGTCCTGCTCCATCGCCACCACGAGTTGGGCCACGCTGCCCTCGCGCAGGACCTGCGCCCAGCCACGCACCTGCCAGGCCACGGCCGCGTCCGTCAGCTCGCCCGCGCTGGCGAGTTCCTGCGGTGTATGGCCCAGGAAGTCGGTCAGCGCCACATCGCGTAATGCCGCCCCGCGGGGGCGCAACATCGCGGCCAGCAGCGTCGCCCACTGGGCTGCGGCCGGAGTCGCGAAGACGCTACTGGCCGAGTTCACGACCACGGGCACACCGGCCGCGGTGAGCGCATCGTGAACGCTGGCAGCCTGCCGGTGCGTGCCCACCAGGACGGCGATGTCACCAGCGGCGACGGGCCGGATGCCCGCTTCGGTGTTCAGCCGGACCGGCCCGCTGAGCAGGTCCACGATGTCAGCGGCGACGTCGGCTGCCACGGCTTTGCGCTGCACGCCGACACCCGGCGGCTCTTCCGGACACAGCGTCCGCAATCGCACCCGCGCATCACCTGGGATCCCGACGATTCGAGGTTGCGGATGGGAACTTCCGACCGGATGCACCGTGATCCGGGTATCACCCAACTCCAACCCGCCGAGCATCGCCTCGACCCCATTGACCACTGCGGCGTCGCTGCGCCAGTTCGTGGGCAGAGTCGCATGGTGATCGGCGTGCCCCGCGGCGTCGAGGTAGCTGAACACATCAGCCCCGCGGAAGGCGTAAATGGCCTGTTTCGGGTCCCCGATCAGTATCAGCGTCCGGTGGCCGTGGAACGCGTGGCGCAGGATGCTCCACTGGGCCGGGTCGGTGTCCTGGAACTCATCAACCAGCACGACCTGGTAGTTCTCCCGCAGCCGCTGCCGGGCATTGTCGTCGGCGAGGGCGTCCTGCAGGCGCAGCACCAGATCGTCGAAGGTGACCAGTCGGCGGGCGCGGCGGCGACGCAGGACCTCATTGCGCACCGCCTGTGCGAAGGCGAGCCTGGTCGCCTGGATCGTCGTGGCCTCGACCGGTCCGGCGTCCAGTGCTGCCTGTGGGTCACCGACTGCCGCGCGGGCCAGTCGCTTGGCCTCGTCGTAGGGGATCCGCGCCTCGGCTGCCGGGGGGCCGCCGTATTTGCGCACGTAGAAGTCGTCGACCACCTCGTCGATCAGGTCGGTGATGCTCTCGACGAACACTTCGCCCGGGTCGGTGTCGGCGATGATCCCCAGGCCCGCCAGCGCGTGCATGCAGAACTGGTGGGTGGTAGCGATAGTTCCTGCGTCGAAGTCGGCCACGGCGCGGGCCAGGCGATCGGCGGCCGCCTGTCGCTCCTGCTGGGGGAGGCTGAGCAGTTGCTGGATGACGACGTCGGTCTGCGGTGTCCCGGACCGCAGGGCATCGCGGGCGCGGGTCAGCGATTCCCGCACCCGTTCCCGCAACTCGCGGGTGGCGCTTCGACCGAACGTGATGATGAGCATCTCGTCGATGGTGGTGATGCCCTCGGCGATGTAGCGGGTGGCCAGCGCGGCGATGGTGTACGTCTTGCCCGTGCCGGCACTGGCCTCCAGCAAGGTGGTCCCCGTGGGCAGCGCGGCGAGCGGATCGAAGGGCAGGGATCGGCTCATGAGGTCTCCCGAGCCGCGATGATCGGCGCCCAGACCCGGCGTGCCAACATGGCGAATCTGGTGTCCTCGTCGAACCAGTTCTCGTCGGCGCCGGGCGGTTCGCGCAGCAGAACATCGATCCCGGCCTCCGCGCCCCACAGGGCGACGATCTCCGGCGCGTCGCGGTCGGCCCCGTAGCTCGGCTGCCAATGCTGGAACTGCGCGGCCCGCACGGCCGCCGAAGGGCTGCTGCCGCGGGCACGGCGTTGTGCGTAGGAATGGCTGGTCGCCGCCGGCAAGGGCAGGGGTGAGCGCAGGCCGGCGCGATACAGATCGACCAAGGAGATCAGGATTTCGAGAGCCTCCGGCGCTGGTGGGGCAGTCAGCGTCACCCCGCCGTTCTTGGTGACCATGTGGGCCTGCCAGCGGCTCTGCGGGTCAGTGACCGCCAGGGCCAGCAGGTCCGGCCACAGGCGCAACTCATCGCGGGGTTTGGACTTGGAGAAGGTGGCGCGCACGAGGTGCTGGCCGTAGACGTCCGGGACGGCCCCGACAATGCGGACGCCGTTGCCGGTGTCGATGTCCACCCCGACCTGGCGGGGATCGCCGGATCGCAGGGCCGCGTAGCGACTGGCCACACCGGAGGCGTCGCGGCCGACCTCTGTGAGTACCTCGACACCCAGTGCACCCGGCGGCAGTTGTCCGCGTGCCCGCTCGGCCGCTGCCACGGCCGCCACGGGTTCTCCGCGGTTGAGTAGTCGAAGCGCGCGCTCGCCGACCTGCCAGCGCCCCAGGCCATCGAGGGCGATCGGAATCTGCTCGGGCGGCGGATCGTCCTCGCCGCGCAGTGAGATGCCCAGCCGCGATCTCACGAACGTGGCGATCGGTGAGCACAGGAACGTCCCCAGTTCGCGCGGGGAGAGGTCCGTGATCGTCACGTCAGCGATCTGCGTGACCAGCAGCGACGGGGCCGGGTGGCGCGGTCGCACCGCCTGCCGGGCAGCGGCCAACGCGCCCACGTCGTGACTGAACGGGCCCGGCAGGCCCAGGGTCCCGCCGGTGAAGTTGCGTGCATCGAAGGGCTGCAGTGGGTGGGTGATCCGGAGCTGTTCGCGCGCCGCGCCATGGGTCATGGTGTCGAGGGTGTCTAGCAGATCGCTGAGTGGAACACATGGTGGGCGGGGCTGGTTGGTCCGGTCATCCGCCCCGGTGTACGTGATGACCAGATGATCGACGGCCGCCATGATGGCGTCGAGCAGTACCTGCCGGTCCTCACTGTGGACATCGCGCTCACCAAGGTGAGGATCGCGGGCCAGGGCGTCGTCACCGTCGGGGGTGAGGCTGCGGGGGAACACCGCGTCGTCCATGCCCACCAGGCAGATCACTCGGTGCGGCACCGAGCGCATGGGGGCCAAGCCGCACACGGTGAGGTCGCCGGAACGGAAGTTGGAACGCGTCGGCCTGCCAGTCAGCAGTGCCCGCAGCAGCCATCGGATGTCGGCCAAGGACAGGGTGACCGTCGTGGCGTAGGGGCCGGCGGTGTCCGTCAATCCGGCCAGGGCGCCCAGAGCATTGGGCACCTGCCACGCATCAGGTCCCACCACGTGCATGAAGTCGTCGACGATGTCGGCGAGAATCCGGCGCCACGCCTCGATCGGGTGTCGGCCCCGCAGTGTGGTGCGCACCTGTTGCAGGCGGTTCACCAGCTCCGCCAGGCGGCCGACCAGGGCGATGTCGGCGCTTTGTACGTCGTCGACGGGCAGGACCCCCGCGAGCAGCGGCAGGCCCTCCTCCGAGAGCGCCGCGCCGAGCAGGAGTCGGTCCAGGCCCCACGACCAGGTGCCGGTGGACACCTGCAGTTGATAATCGCAACGATGCTCTGCGTCCAGACCCCACCGGATTCCGGCCTGCGCGGTGAGCACCTCAAGACGCTCCAGCGCGTCCTCGTCGAACGTGAACTTCATGGACACCGGCTCCCGGCCGGCGAAGTCCAGCAGAGCCGACAACTCGGCTCTTCCCGTCACCAGATCGAGCAGAGCGGCCAGCGCGGCGAGGACCTCGTTGGACTGCTCGGGTGTGCGGTCAGCGATCCGCACGCGCAACGACGCCGTCGTGTCCGCAGCTGTGAACGCCGCTGACAGCAGCGGGGCGAAGGCGTCCAGATCCGGGCACATGACGAGGATGTCCCGGGCCTGCAGCGTGGGGTCTGACTCGAGCAGCCCAAGCACGACCTCGCGAATGACTTCGGCCTGCCGAGGCTGACCGTGGCAGGCGTGGACCGTGATCGACCGGTCCGCTGGTTCCAGTGATGCGGGCAGCGGGGCCGTGTTGTCCCGGATCTGGTGCTGCAACCTGCCCAGCAGGGAGGTGGCGGACAGCGGTGCGGGCAGATACTCATCGGTGTCGAAGGACAGCCTCATCCGCAGCTCGCGGGCGTCGCGGCCCAGCGAACGCAGCAGGGGATGGACGACGGTCGACACGGATGTGTCGGCGCGGCGGCGGGTCTTCGGCGGCGGGGGTAATTGGTTCCACGAAGCGGGGGAGGCATCGGCGAGCCACAGGTGCACATCGCGGTGAACGCCGAGTGCCCCCAGGACCTGCAGATGTTTGGAGGGTAGTCGGCTTGTCCCGAAGATCGAAAGCCGCTGCGGCAGATCGATCAGGTGCGGGCCCTCGGTGATCGCGGCACATGCGCTGTGCAGGCGCTC
>JAKOZM010000122.1 GCA_029779995.1 Actinomycetes bacterium | reverse complement strand
GCGACTGTTAGCCGCCGGGCTTCCCCAGTACCTGCCGATGTCGGTGGCCCGCTGGGAAGGTCCCTCCTGCTCTCTCACAACGTGGACGCCTGCCCCGGGACAACGCCGCGGGCCACCGGCCGCTGCGACCGCTTGATCTCGCCGCTGCCCGCTTTCCCTTCCTTCCAGGAGTCGCTCAATGCGTCGCATCCTGTTTGTCCTGTTTGCGTATGTGCTCCTCGCCGTGTCGCCTGCCGCGGCGCACACCGACTTGGTGTCCAGTGATCCCACTGATGGGCAGACGCTGAAGAAGCCGCCGAGCACGATCTCGCTGACGTTCGGCGAGGACCTGCTGACTGGTGGCAACCGTCTCGTCGCCCAGGACCAAGATGGCGTGGCTGTCGAGATCGGTGCACCGCAGGTGGCTGGCACCGTGCTCTCCGCGACGTGGCCGGGCAGCGCCGCCCAGGGCACGTACACCGTCAGCTACCGCACTGTCGCCCAGGATGGGCATCCCTTGGAGGGCAAGATGCGCTTCACGATCGCGTCGCCGGCCGCCACGTCGCCGACGCCCGCCACGGCTGCCAGCCCCGCCGCTCAGACGGTGCCCGATGGGGCACCCAATCCGGCCCTGATCCTTGGCCCCCTGCTGCTCGTGGTTCTCCTAGGTGGGGCCGGTTTCTTCGTGTGGAGGTCACGTGACTAGTGCTGTTGATGTACCGCCGAGAACCCGGAACTTGCGCTGGATCATCCCGGTCGCGGTGTTGGCCGTGGCTGGCCTCGCCGTCGGGCTCGTGGTCGGCGGCAGCACCCGGGAGGTCGTCGGCGACCAGATCGCGGGCCCCGGACCTGTCGTGGCCTGGGGGTTACCCATCTGGCGGCTGATTGCGACGGCGGCCAGCGTGCTCACCGTTGGCCTGCTCGGCTACGCCGCCGTGCTCGGGCCGCAGGGCCGCGACGGCGTGCTGTCCCAGGTGGGGCGCAGGGACGTCGTCCGCGCTGGCTGGATCGCCGTGATCTGGGCTGTCAGCAGCTTCATGACCGCCCTGTGGTCGCTGGCCTGGGCGCTCGGACAGAGCTTGCCGCAGACTCTGACGCCGAGCATGATCAGCACATTTGCCTGGTCGGTCGCGTCGGTGCGGGCCTTCCTCCTCGTCGCCCTGATCGCCGCTGGGATAGGGATCGCCTGCCTGTTCACCACGGGGGTCACCGCGGCGGCCAGTTTGGTGGCGCTGTCCCTCGTGGGGATCGCGCTACCGGCGCTGACCGGACACGCTTCATCGCTGGGCTCCCACGGAGTGGCAATGACCTCGGATGTGGTGCACGCCCTGAGCATGAGCGTGTGGGTGGGCGGTCTGGTGGTATTGCTCTTCCACGCCGTGCGCAACGATCCCGGCACGATGCGGGCAGTGCCGGTCTTCCGCACCGTGGCCACGTGGGCCGTCATCCTGCTGGCGATCTCAGGGGTCGGAGCGGCGTTCGCCCGTATGAACAGTCTGAGTGAGTTGGTGACCACCGACTTCGGGCTGCTCGTCATCTTCAAGGTCGCCCTGCTGGGGGGCCTGCTCATCACCGCTCGCATCCTGTCGACGAGGGTGGTCGGTGCTGGTAAGCAGGACCGGGCCACCCTGATCCGGTTCGCCAGCCTCGAGGCGCTTTTGATGGCCGCCGCCGCGGGCATCGGTGTGGCCCTGACCCAGACCGCCTACCCACGCGTCGAGATCGAACTACCCACGCAGGCCGAGACACTGCTCGGCCAGCCCTTCCCGCCTGCACCCACGTTTGCCAATGTCGCCCTCGGCTGGCACCTGGAACCGTTCTGGATCGGCTTGGCTGCGGTGTTCCTGGGCCTGTACCTGGCCGGCGTGATGCGGCTGCGCCGCCGCGGGGACCGCTGGCCGGTCCCGCGCACCGTCGCCTGGGTGCTGGGCTGGATCTCAATCATCTGGGCGACAAATGCCGGCATCTCGCTGTACGCGATGGTCGCCATGAGTTGGCACATGCTCGCCCACATGGTGCTGTCCATGGTCGCCCCGATTCTGCTGGCCATGTCGGCGCCACTCACCTTGGCCTTGCGTGCCCTGCCCAACTCCCACAGCACCCGGCGGGGGCCGCGGGAGTGGATCGTCTGGGGAATGCACACGTGGCTCGCCCGATTCCTGACCCACCCGCTGTACGTGCTGTTCATCTTCACGGTGGGTCTGTACGGGCTGTACTACACGCCGCTGTTCTCCTGGTTGATGTCGAGCCATGTCGGCCACTTGGCGATGCAGATCCATTTCGTGCTGTCCGGCTACTTGTTCGCCTGGGTGGTCATCCAGACCGACCCCCTGCCCCGGTCACTGCCACCATGGGGCCGCCTCATGCTGGCGATCGTGGCAATGCTGCTGCACGCATTCTTCGCGGTGCCAATCATGATGGCTGACATGGCCTTCGGGTCCGACTGGTACGGCCAGGTGCAACCGCCCTGGCTGACCGATCTGGTCGCGGACTCCCAGAAGGCGGGGGCCATCGCGTGGGGGATCGCCGAGATCCCGACGTTCATCCTCGTGCTCGCCGTGGCCATCCAATGGGCCAGATCCGATGATCGGGAGGCCAAGCGGCATGACCGGCGGGCCGCCCGGGACGGGGATGCGGACATGGCCGCATACAACGAACGTCTGCGCCGCATCGCCGAACAGGACGTGAAGTATGAAAGGAGTCAGCAATGAGGGGCCCCGCCACGGTTGCACTGACAGTCCTCGCCCTTGCTGGCTGTGCCAGTAGTGAAGAGGTGCCGGCGTTCACCGTCGCCAGTCCGACGACGACCAGCGCGTTCCTGGGCACCACGCTGGACAAGCCGATGCCGCAGCCGGACGTGACGCTGACGGATACCGCCGGCGAACCGTTCAACGTCGCCCAGGACACCAAGGGCAAGGTGGTGGCCCTGTACATCGGCTACACGAACTGTCCCGACGTCTGCCCCACCACGATGGCCGACCTCAGCGTCGCGATGGGGTCGCTGCCCGACAGCGTGACCAAACAGATTGACGTCGTCATGATCACCTCTGATCCCGAGCGGGACACCCCAGCCCGGCTGGGCAAGTGGCTCGGGTCGTTCTCCTATGACGCCATCGGTCTCAGCGGACCCTACCCGAAGATTCAGGAGGCGGCCAAGAGTGTCGGGGTGTTCCTCGAGCCGCCGAAGAAGAACCCGGATGGCAGCATCACGGTCGAGCACGGCGCCCAGGTCATCCTGTTCGGCAAGGACGGAACATCCGATTTGATCTTCACCTCAGGATTCGCCCCTGAGGACGTCGCCCACGATTTGCAGGTACTGGTCAATGAATAGGGGAATCACCATGAAGAAGATCTCTCTCGTCGCCGTCGCCGCACTGGCGCTCGTGGGGTGCTCGAGCAGTTCGGGGGACACGGTCGCCGAATCGACTGCGCCAAGTCCGGCGACCTCTGTCAGCGCCAGCCCCGCCGCCGGCATCGAGGTCGACGACGCCTACATCATGACCAACGGCGACGTCGCCGGGATGTTCGCGCAGGTCAGCAACGAGGGGACCGAGGCTGTGAAGCTGACCGGGGGCTCCGCGGATGGCGTGGGCATGGTGCAGATCCACGAGTACATCAAGGAGGGCACCAAAGAGGTCATGAAGGAGGTCCCCGGCGGTTTGGAGGTCCCCGCCGGTGGAACCGTCGAGCTCATGCCCGGGTCCTATCACGTGATGCTGATGAATGTGACCGCCGACTGGCAGCCGGGTGACGAGGTCATGGTCACGCTCGACTTCAACAACGGCGAGCAGGTGCAGGTCGAGGCCGAGGTGGAGCAGCGGGAAGGCATGCAGTGACCGTCTCGCGGCGCACTGTGCTGGCCGGTGGCGTGCTGGCCGGTACCGCTGCCGCTGTCGGCAGCGGCGTGGTGTGGTCACAGCGACCGGAGGATCCCACGCCCAGCGACACGGTGGCTTTCTATGGCGAGCATCAAGCCGGAATCGCAACCCCGGCGCAGGCCAGGGTTGAGGTCATCTCGCTGGACCTGACGACCACTTCGCCCGCCGAGGTGATGGACCTCTTTACGACGTGGACAGCGTTGGTGGCTGGAGGTTTTCAGCAGACCGCCGACGCCGATCTGTTCGTCACCCCAGCTCGGCTGACCGCGACGTGGGGGATCGGTCCCGGATTTCTGCCGGCGCTCGGGCTCAAACGCTTGCAGCCGGAGGGGTTGGCGGACCTTCCGGCCTTCAGCAAGGACCGTTTGCAGAAGCGGTGGACGGGTGGGGACCTTTTCCTGCAGATCGGCGCTGACGACGCGGTCGTCGCGGCAACCGCGGCCCGGCACCTGGTGGCTGCCGCCGACGGGGTCGCCGCGCTGCGATGGTGGCAGCGGGGATTCTCATCCCCCACGCGCCGTAACCTCATGGGCCAGATTGATGGGACAGCCAATCTCGCTGCCGACGACACCCGGTTCGCACAAACTGTGTGGTCTGGCGACACTCAGCCCGACTGGCTGCGCGGCGGGTCATATGTCGCGGTACGTCGCATCCGGATGTTGCTCGAGCAGTGGAACGCGCAGACTGTCGAGCAGCAGGAGGCGGTGATCGGGCGGTTCAAGGACTCGGGGGCGCCGTTCACCGGCACGGCCGAGACGGATCCGGTGGATCTGTCAGCGCAGACCGCGCAGCTGGAACTGGTGATCCCGGCGGATGCGCACGCGCGGCTGTCCAACCCGGAGAACACCCGGGGGGCACGCATCCAGCGGCGCAGTTTCTCCTACGACGACGGTTCGGATGGGGCAGGCCTACTCTTCATGGCCTGGCAGGCCGATCCGCGCACCGGTTTCATCCCGGTGCAGGCCCGTCTGGACGTGGGCGACGCGCTGAACCGGTTCACCGAGGCGCAGGGCAGTGCATTGTTCGCCTGCTTCCCCGGGTGCGACGAGGGTGGGTATGTGGGTCAAACGCTCTTCGAGGCCTAACGCCACTTGCACGGTGGGGCCGTTGGATGTGTGTCACGCTGAAGACATGCAGCAGGATGCCGACCCCCGCCCCATCCGTGGTGGTGCTTTCGACTTCCGCGGACCCGCCATCCCGGAGTACGCCCCCGAACGTGACCACGAGCCCGACCCGGGTGAGGTGGTCTGGGCGTGGGTCCCGTTCGAGGAGGATCCCAGTCAGGGCAAGGACCGCCCGCTGGCGATCGTCGGTCGGGTGCAGGACAAGCCTGACGAGCTGGTCTGCTTTCTGCTGTCCAGCAAGGATCGCGCCACCGATGATGAGTGGGTGCTCATCGGATCTGGCGATTGGGATTCTGAACACCGGGCGTCGTGGGCCAACATCGCCCGTCCGCTTGCCGTGACTCCCGAATCCGTGCGCCGCGAGGGCGGCATGCTCTCGCGTGAGCAGTTCGATGCCGTCGTCGACGCCGCGCGTCGCAAGTTCCCGCCGAAGAGTTGACGGGCTCTACAGGATCTGCCAGGCGCGGGTGAGCGCGTCGCGCAGGATCTGCTCGACCTCGTCGAAGTGGGACTGGTCGCAGATCAGGGGCGGCGCGAGTTGGATCACCGGGTCGCCGCGGTCGTCGGCGCGGCAGTAGAGACCGGCGTCGAAGAGCGCCTTCGACAGGAATCCCCGCAGCAAACGCTCGCTCTCCTGATCGTCGAAGGTCAACTTCGTCTGCTTGTCCTTGACCAGTTCGATCCCGTAGAAGAAGCCGGCGCCGCGCACGTCACCCACGATGGGCAGGTCGCGCAGCCGCTCCAATGTGGCGCGGAACCCGTCCTCGGTCTCGCGCACATGGGCCATGATGCCTTCGTCAGCCATCAGGTCGAGATTTGCCAGGGCGACGGCGGCCCCAACGGGGTGGCCACCCCAGGTGTACCCGTGCAGGAACATGTTGTCCCCTTGCGCGAACGGCTCGAACAGGCGGTCAGAGGCGATCATGGCGCCCATCGGGACGTACCCGCTGGTCATCCCCTTGGCACAGGTGATCACATCGGGGGTCACCCCGTAGCGGTTCATCGCGAAGTAGTCGCCGATCCGCCCGAAGCTGGTGATCGTCTCGTCGGCGACCATCAGCACGTCGTAGGTGTCACAGATCTCGCGCACTCGTTGCAGGTATCCCGGCGGCGGTGGGAAGCAGCCGCCGGAGTTCTGCACGGGTTCCAGGAAGACCGCCGCCACCGATTCCGGCCCTTCGAGTTCAATGGCCACCGCGATCTGCTCCGCCGCCCACAGCCCGAACGCGTGCTCGTCGTCGGCATGGATCGGCGCCCGGTAGAAGTTCGTGTTGGGGACCTTGTGGGTTCCGGGGACCAGCGGCTCGAAGGGGATCTTCGCGGCCGGGATGCCGGTGATGCTCAAAGCGCCCTGCGGTGTCCCGTGGTAGGCCACGGCTCGGCTGATCACCTTGTACTTCTCCGGCTTGCCGGTGATTCGGAAGTACTGTTTGGCCAGTTTCCAGGCCGACTCCACCGCTTCCCCGCCACCGGAGGTGAAAAAGACACGATTGAGGTCGCCCGGCGCCAGTTCGGCCAGGCGTGCGGCCAGCTCCACGGCCTTGGGTGTGGCATACGACCAGATCGGGAAATGCGCCAGCGTCCGGGCCTGGTCCGCGGCGGCATCTGCCAGTTCAGTCCGGCCGTGGCCCATCATCACGGTGAAGAGACCCGAGAGGCCGTCGAAGTAGCGCTTGCCCTCGTCGTCCCAGATGTACGGGCCCTCGCCGCGCACGATGATCGGGACGTGCTCGTCGGCTTTGTACACGGAATGCCGCGTGAAGTGCATCCATAGATGGCGTCGAGCGAGATTGGCAATCGGGTCGTCGCCAGGCTCAGTCACGAATTGCGGAGTGCTGGTCATGTGTGCCCCATTGGTAGGTTTGCTTGTGAATCTTGAAGTACATATAGGTCTGCGCGTGCCGGACGCCCGCTATGGCGCGGATGCGGTTCAGCAGAGCGAACAGGTGCTCGTCATGGGTGGCGAACACCTCAGCCAGCAGGTCGATCCCGCCAGCCGTACTCACCAAGTAGTCAACCTCGTCGATCTGCGCGATCTTCTCCGCGGCGACCTGCACATCGCCGTCGACATTGATGGCGATCATGGCAGCCCGCGGGTATCCCATCTGGATCTGATCGGTGACGGCCACAATCTGGATGACGCTGGTGTCGAGCATCCGCCGGACGCGTTGGCGCACGGCCGCCTCCGACAGCCCCACCTCCTTGGCGATATCGGCGTAGGCCCGCCGTCCATCGACCTGCAGTAGTTGGATGATGGCGCGGTTGGTGTCGTCCAGCGTCATTTCGCTCACGCTCTGGATTCTCCCCCAGAACCGAAGGTGGGGGCAATGATTTCCGTACTTTCGGCTGGTGTTGGCTGCTGATTTCGTTGTGAGTGGGCGACAGAACCCCATGCAAATGGATACTCTGAGAAACCCCGCAGCCGAATGGAGTCTGAGCAAATGCGCGAAGTCAGCAACCTGGTCAACGGAGTCATGCAGCCGGGCGAGGGGTCGGTGATGGACCTGGTCAATCCGACCACCGGAGAGGTGTTCGGACAGGCACCGATCTCCACCGAAGCCGATGTCAACGCCGCGGTCACAGCGGCGCGTGACGCCTTCGCCGGTTGGCGCGACAGCACCCCCAGTACGCGGCAGAAGGCCATGCTGGCAATCGCCGATCTCGTCGAGTCCAATGCCGACGAGCTTGTGGCGCTGGAGAGTGAGAACACCGGCAAGCCGATCGCGGTCACCATGGCTGAAGAGGTCCCACCGATGGTGGACCAGATCCGGTTCTTCGCAGGCGCCGCGCGGGTGCTGGAGGGCCGGTCGGCAGGCGAGTACATGTCCGGCTTCACCTCGATGATCAGGCGTGAGCCGATCGGGGTCATCGCCCAGGTCACGCCGTGGAACTACCCGCTCATGATGGCGGTCTGGAAGTTCGCCCCGGCCATCGCCGCGGGTAACGCCGTCGTGCTCAAGCCGTCCGACACGACACCGGTATCGACGGTGCGGCTTGCGCAGATGATCGCGGAGGCGGAGATCCTGCCGCCGGGAGTGTTCAACGTGGTCGCGGGCGACCGCGACACCGGCCGGTTGCTGGTCGGTCATCCCGGCGTGGACATGGCCGCCATCACCGGGTCGGTGCGCGCGGGTATCCAGGTTGCTGAGGAAGCCTCGAAGATGGTCAAGCGGGTGCACCTCGAACTCGGTGGCAAAGCTCCCGTCGTGGTCTTCGACGATGCTGACCCGGCCAAGGCGGCCGAGTGGTTGGCTGTCGCCGGTTACTTCAACGCGGGCCAGGACTGCACCGCCGCCACCCGGGTGCTGGTCCAAGAGGGGTTGCACGACGACTTCGTGGCTGCGCTCGCGGAGCAGGCGGCGGCAACCACCACCACCTTCGCCAACGGCCCCGCCGACGAGGATGCGCTGGTGCCCCCGCTGAACAACTCCGCACAGTTCGAGAAGGTGCTCGGATTCCTGGACCGCAAGCCAGCGCACGCCAACATCGCGGCCGGGGGAGCCCGGCAAGGCGACCGCGGCTACTTCCTGGAGCCCACCGTGGTGGTTGACATGCAGCAGGATGACGAGATGATCCAGAACGAGATCTTCGGCCCGGTCATGACCGTCCAGCGGTTCAGTGACGAGGCGAAAGCCATCGAGTGGGCCAACGGCGTGCCGTACGGTCTGGCCTCCAGCGTGTGGACCGAAAACCATGGGCGTGCATTGCGCATGGCCAAGGCCCTGGACTTCGGCACGGTGTGGATCAATACGCA
>JAKOZM010000205.1 GCA_029779995.1 Actinomycetes bacterium | reverse complement strand
CTCGTTCATCCCCGCACCCGTCCCCCGCAGACGTGTCCCTCCCCCGTCCCCTCCCCCGTCGTCGTGGTCGGCCAGCACCACACCCCGGAACCACTCCGCGCGTTCTCGCAGGTCAGGGCACGTCCCCCGGGCCGGTCGAGCCGCCTGGCGAACGTCCCCCAATTCACGGTTGTGTTTCGGCCCGACGCTGTTCACCCGGGGCTCGTGTCGAGATGCAGCCAAGATTGGAGTAACGGCGCTTCAATACAGTATTAACGTGACGTTATGCAGCTCGGGCGTGTTGGCCAGGTCGCGTTATGGGTGCCAGTCTTGGGTCGACTAGCTATTCCCCTGCCCGTCTACGACGCGGGACGCTCAATGTGCGTATCGATGAGGAAGCCTGCGATGGCAAAGCCTGCATTCACGGCAAGCTTGGCGTGTCGAGGTGCCGGGCGGACAGCGTTCTTCCCTCGACCATGCGCGTCGCTGAGGCTGTTGCGCATCGCACCTAGACCTATGACGACCGTGGACACTCCGGACAGGATCTGCTTGAACACCTGCTCTGTGTGCTGATCGGGAGCCAGGTTCATGGCTCCCGACGCTGCCTTGTAGAGGCGGCTAAGGTCCCATGAGTTCTCGTAGGCCACCCCGCGTTCGTCGCAGATGTGCTTACAGGTGCTCTCCAACAGAGTGCGCGTGGCCGTGATGGCTCCCTCAGGGTCTGAGTGGATCTTGTCGAGGGCCTGACGCCAGGAGGTCTGTACGGACTTCCAGTCCTCCAAGGTCGCGAGTCGTTCACCAGATGCATCCGAGCCCGGCGCGCTCTCGGCCAGCAGCAGCGCGCGTAGCTTGGCGATCTGCTCGTCTGATGGCCGGCCGTGTTTGATGTAGCCGTCGTACTCGCACAGTTCGAGCAGGAAGCGCACCTGATGTTCTCGCGTGAGCAACTTGAGACCGCGTTGGAAGGTCTGCCAGCGCGACTCGGCTCCCCCGCCCCAGCCGGCATACTCGCCGAGCCCATCCGTGTACTCCGCGAAGAGCCGGTAAAGGTCTGGACCGCTGAAGCCTGTCTCCCGCGCGAACATCGTGGTCGCCAGTTCGACCACGCGAACTGGAAGACCGCTACTTGGCTCTTGCACGACTGCGCCCCTGGGTGACCGCCAGTGATAGGGGTCCTGTCACCATCTCCACGTAGCGGGAGAAGAGCGCGGTCTGACGTTCGATCTCAGTCGATGACCGAGGATTGAGGCCGAACAAGGACTCGACGATCTCATCGAGATGTTCGTGGGAGGCCTGGAGACGACTCGTCATGGATCCTGGCTCGTAGAGCTGAGCTAGCGTGAGATCCGGCGTGCTTGCACGAGCCTCGCGCACTGACATACCAGCACGAACGATGGCTTGCCGCGCCGGAGGTGTCAGTGGAGGAAGAGGGAAGGTATTCCATGTCACAGTGCTGGCGAAGCGGGGATCGTTCTTGATGCGCCCGCCAACCATCTTCTGCCAGACCATGAACATCCCTGAGGACACAATGGCGAAGAAGATCCCCGTTGGATCATCTAGGACGAAGTTGGCATCGCCCGAGATCACGTCAGGTCCGAAGTGGGCAGCCGGGAAGTGCGTGTACGACTCGGGGACGTGACGAGGAATACAAAGGTACGGGCCGGGTGGCTGCTGGACCCGGTTGAATCGGTGCGGGGTGCCAGACGCTGCCCGCACGCCAGCATCCTTCGCTTTCACAGTGCGGAAGTCGCGGACCATCTCGATTCGATGGGAGAGAAATGGCGACTTGGCGATGGATTCGGGTTGTTCGTCCGGTAACCAAATGCACCATCGCTCCGCGTTGTTGAGCAGTTCCTTGGCGCCAACGAATCTCCGAAGGTACCGGCGCGCAATAGGGTCCACGGACCGTACGTGTGCCGCCTCTGTTGCGTTCACCAGCAAACCGCCGCCATCGGCAGGCATCGAGCCGAATCGAATGTTGGTTGTCATCTCCGGCGCGAGAGCGGTCCGTCGGTCCCGCACCACGATCTCGGCTGCGTCTACGAGGTATGCGTTGATTATTGACGGCTGGAACTCGATGGGTTGCGACTTCACAGAGGCGTAGTTGAACAGCCGCCGGGGGCCCGCTGCCCTGCGGTCCATGCCGAAGATTACGCAGTGGACGGCAGCGGTTCCCGTGGCGTCTGAAGTCCACTCAAAGGTTCTGTGAGCGAACCGGATATGCCACCCACGGGATGCTATTTGTCCGAACACGGGTGCGACGACGACGCCTTGAGTAACCGAGTTCGTCGAAACGAAGGCCCAACGTCCGTCCACGTCGTTGAAGTAGTCCACTGCCTTGGCAAACCAGGAGGTGACGAAATCGGCCTCACCCGAGTAATCAGCTCCCCAAGCCCACTTCATGTCCTCTGTCTGTTCGGCGGTGCGTTCGGTCTTGCCCAAGAAGGGCGGGTTTCCCGCGACGACGACACCGGGACTGGGCGGGAGTATGTCCGCCCAGTTGACGCGAAGAGCATTGGAAACGGCCACCGTCGCCTCACGCTGGATCGGGAGGCGCTCGGGGGCATAGCCAAAACTCTCGCGAAGCTTGAGGTCGCACTGCCGGTCGATCATGAACATCGCTGTCTCGGCGATTCGGGCTGGCCATTCGTCGATCTCTATGCCGTAGAAGTGGTCGAGGGTTACCCGGATCTGCCGCACGAGGTCCCCGCCCAACGTTTCCTGACCGGCCACTTGGTTCAGGCTATGCAGGGCCTCCATGACCTGGAGCTCGATCGCACGGAGCTCGCGATAGGCCACGATGATGAAGTTGCCGCAGCCGCAGGCTGGATCCATGAATCGGGTGTCACCGAGTCGCTCCCACAGCTTGTTGAGCGAGTTGACCTTCTTTTGCGTGGTATCTCGGGCAAGAGCCGCGGTGAACTCTTCGCGCAGCTCGTCGAGGAAGAGTGGGTTGAGTGTCTTGAGGATGTTCTCCTCAGAGGTGTAGTGCTCGCCGAGGGCGCGACGGGTCTCGGCGTCACGGACGGACTGGAACATGGAGCCGAAGATGGCGGGGCTGATCCCTGACCAGTCGACGGCGCAGGCGTCGAGGATCGCCGTGCGGAAGTCCTTGCCGAGCGGGGGGAGCTCGATCGGTTCTTCGAAGATGCCGCCGTTGACGTACTTGAAGCCACCGAAGCCGGTCGGAATCTGCTGCGGGTGCGCGGTGTCGAGGAAGGCGAAGAGGTCGTTCAGCACCCGGGCAAGGTTCGAGCCGTCGGGCAAGACTTCGTGCTGGATAACGTTTCGGAAGGCGTCCGTTTCCCACATCTCGGTGTCGTCGCCGAACATGAGAAAGAGGATGCGGGCAAGCGTCACCGAGATCTCGTGGTCCCGGACCTTGGGATCGACCTTCGTGGGGTATGCCTTCTCGACCGCGGCATACATGGTGGCCATGAGCTTCGAGGCGCGCTTTGACTCGTTCTGGGCCTCGGTGTCGAAGGCCTCACGGACTTTGCCCAGCACCGCGTTGGCATCCAGCACGACGTCGAACGGCATACGGATGATGTCGAGCCGCGCGGCGAACTTCGGGTCAGCGTCGCCCTTCTTGTGTCGGTGGCTGGTCAGGCGTGAGGTGACGGAGCCGTCCTTGGCCCGACGAACCGGCCACCGCCAGACCTGCTCCTTGTCATCGTCAAAGATGACGAGCCGGTCAGTCGAGGTCTTGGCGATGAGGCGGTCGAGCTCGGCCTCAAGGACAGAACCTGGGCGTTCATCGCAGAGCCAGACACGCAACCCCTTGTAGGAGGCAATGTTCCGGGCACTGACCTTGCGGCCGTCATCGCCGGTCGCTGTGACGGACTGCTTCACGTCTGGGGCGAGCCAGTTGAGGTCCTCGATGAAGACCTCCTGGAAGTCTCCTCGATCAACCTTGGGCAGCAGGTCTTGAATCATGTGTCAGCGACTCCAATCGAACAGACGATCCGAAGCTCATCGGACTCGCTGGAGCCGATGACGAGGCGTTCCTCCCGGTAGAGGCGGTCGAGCAGGTCGAGGACGTCCTGGTCGGCGTACTTGTTGCGCAGGGCGATAGATAGTTGGTTGGTTGCATGGGTTGTTAGGGGCCGCTCGTGAAGCGCGTTGAGCGCCTCCTCCGCCTGCTCTGCGTAGAACGTGCCACCGAAGCGTTCCCAGATCCGCTTGCGGACTCCGCGGAGATTGCCGGCTGCTCGAGCCTCGATGGTCAATGGGCCGCGGACCAACTCGGCTTCCCGCTCGAAGTGATCGTCACGTAGCGGTGCGGTCGGAGTGGTGGGCTCGGCCTCGAAGATGCGTAGAGCCTCGGCTGGTGTGAGGAGTCGTTCAGTGCCGCTCGCCGACTCGCTGATTGCGAAGGCGTCGACGCCAGACTCGGTGCGAACGAAGCAGGTCACGCCGCCCGTGGCCTCGCGGGCGTATCTGCCCCGGGTTGAGTGGATGAGGTCTGGCAGGGCCAGGACCCGCTTGGTCACGGCCGGGTGGCTGTCCTGCGCGTTGCTCCACGCGAGCCATGCCTCGCTGACCGCGTCCGCTTCGCCCTCACCATCGTCATCGCTGTCTGATAGTCGGCCGTCGTAGAAGTCGTTGAGCAGTTTGACTTCGTCGTCGGTCCCGAAGAACTGTTCGTCGGACCCAAATGCCTCGGCTGCTGCGCTGAGGCGTGCGCGGATGCGCTGTCGCAGGCGGATCTGCTGTTCGAGCTTGTCGTGAGTGATCAGGTATACGTGGACCGTGTCGGATTCTTGTCCGACACGGTCGACGCGGCCGGCGCGCTGGATGAGGCGGATGATCGCCCACGGGAGGTCGTAGTTGACGATGACGTGACTGTCTTGGAGGTTCTGGCCCTCCGAGAGCACGTCCGTGGCGACCAGGACGTCGATCGGGTTGTCGGGTTCCTTCACCTCCTCGACGCTCTGGCCGGGGAGCCGGTTGGAGCGCGGCGAGAAGCGACGAGCGGCGTCGGAAGGGTCTGTGGAGTCGCCGGTAGCCAGGCCCACATTGTCGATTCCGGCGGTTTCAAGGGCCTCGGCGACGTAGTCGGCGGTGTCTTTGTACTCGCTGAAGACGAGGACCTTCTTGCCCTCGTGCTCGCCTCGGAGCAGGTCGACCAGCGCGTTGACCTTCGTGTCGCGGGTGGAGTCCCAGCTGCCGAACCGGTTCAGCATGGCCGTGATGAGTTCGTTGTCCTTGACGAGGTCGTGGCGCAGTGTCGTCTTGAAGACGGTGGAGTTGAGCCATTTGCTCTTGGCCGGCGCGTTTTGGCGAAGTTCCTCATATCGGCTCGCCAGGGACCCGCCGACTGGCTCGTCGTTCTCGAGGTCCTCATCGCTGACCAAGATCTGACGGTCCGTAAAGGTGCCCAACGGGATCTGCAGCTTCTCGTCGAGGGCGTAGATGAAGAGCTCGTTGCGGGCTCGCTGCCGCTGGAGAGACAAAATGAAGGAGTGGCCTGAGGAAGAGAGCCGCTTGAAGAGCCCGACGCGGACGAAGCCGCTCACGTTGCCACGGCCGGACCGGATGTCGTCCAGGTACTGCTTGTCCTGCGGCGTCTTGGCGGTTCTGGGGTCTTCGTAGTCGGACAGTCGGTACCTGGGCAGAGTCAGCCTCGCGATGGCATTGAGCGTGTCGTCATCCTCCATGAGTGAGGCCGGGTCGTTCTCTCCGAACTTGTGCGTCAGTGGGTGTGGGATCCGGGTGGGGAAGAAGAACTCCCTGCCATCGGCGAACTGCAAGTACTCCCGCTGCCCCGTCGTGCCGTCCGGCATGGTGACGGTCTTTTTGCGCGCCGACTTCTTGATGAAGGTCCGGGTGCGACGAACGAGATGATCTGACATGAGGCGCCGCCAGTCGTCGGCTTCCTCGGATCGTTTGAAGGCGACCAGTGTGTTCGTCTTGCCGTCGACCCTGTCGACCAGGTTCGGGTCTTTCGCCATGGCGGCTGAGGGGACAATCCCGAGGTCATCGTCGTCGTCGATGTAGAGGGCGAGCTGGTTCGCCACGTCGGCGAAGGCCAGGTTGTATGGCGTGGCCGTGAGCAGCAGAACCTTGCTGGAGTTCCGTCGTACGTATTCCCTGATGGCCTCGTGTGCCTTCGTCGAGTCATTGCGCAAGTTGTGGGACTCATCGCAGATTACGAGCTTGAAGAGCTTCAGGTCCGGCAACAGTTTGTCGGCCATCGAGTAGGGCACGACGCGTGCACCCTCGACGCCGTATGCCTCAAGGTGCTCCTTCCACATCTGCTCGAGGTTCTTCGGGCAGAGGACCAAGGTGGAGTAGTCCTCGGCCGCTTGGAGCATGAGGGCGGTAGCGATGGCCGTGAGGGTCTTGCCGAGGCCGACGACGTCGCCGAGCATGGTGCCGCCGCGGCGGACGATGCGGCGGGCCAGGGTGCGAACGGCCGTGACTTGGTAGTCGAGCAGCAGGTCTTGCATGGATTTCGGGAGGATGTACCCCAGGCCGTCGCGGGCGTCTTGTGAAAGGGCGTGGCAGACCTTGAGGTAGACCTCGAACGGGGTCGCTTGTTCCTCGCCCGACCACGACTCCTCGATGAGTTCGATGATCTCCTTGGTGATCGTCAACGAGTACTTGTCGTTCCAACGGTCCTCGAACCAGGCGGCAAGTTTCTGGTTCGGGTCTTGGTCGGCGATGTCGATATTGAGTTCCAGATTGTTGAACAGCCCGGCGCCCGTGAAGTTGGATGACCCGAGGTACGACCACAAGGGCACAGGTCCGCCCCCACCTCGAAGGATGTACGTCTTCCCGTGCAGTGGGCGACGCGTGAACACCTTGATCTGGACACGCCCCGATTCCAGCTGACGCTTCATCAGTTGCAGAGTGGTCTGACCGCTCTTCGTCGGTAGACCGCGCATCAGCTGGGTGCGTAGGTGACGCACCAGTCGCTCCTTCTGCTCAATCGCTTTGGCATTGTCATGGATCGCAGGACCCACATCGGGTTCCGCCAGCTCACTCTGAAGTGAGTTGAGGATCGCCTGCGAGTCCGATGGGGCCACCATGCCCACGAGAACTCGGGCGACAGGCTCGTCCCCTTCAGCGAAGGTCTTCTGCTCGATGACCTCGCCAAGATGAGCCCACCCCCGCAAGTCCAGATACCCCGTCGCCACGTCGACTCGACTGTAGGAATTCGCAAAGTGCTCCCTCAGAGCCCCGCCCAGTTGACGGTCGATTGCAAGGTTGTCGAAGATCGTTGGCACGAGTTGATCCTGCCCTACTGCGCCGACACAGGCGTGGGCTCGGATGCGTTGGGGGCCTCCTCGCGCGAGGAGAGGCGCCGAGCTAGTTCTTGCCAGCGGACGGCATACCTGCGTTGGTCCGCTAGCTCAACGTCGGTCGGGCTCACTGGCTGGACCTTGGTCCGGCGGCTCAGCCTACGAACGCGCATCCGAGCGTCGTACCTCAATGCTTCGTCAAGGATCTCGGGGGTGAAACCCCCACCGAGCCGTGCCATGGCTACGGCGAGGGGCATGTACTCGTCGTCGGTTGAAGATTTCGCCCCGGAGTCCTCAGCCAACGGATAGCGCACCAGCAGCCATCGAAGGCGGGCGGCCGCGGCATTGAGTGATGCCATGGACGCTGGCCGATCGATGAGGTCTGCACTCTCCTCAACCTGTTGGAGCCATCTGGCGAGCTTGATCTTCATTCGCCACGTGTCCTTGCGGCAACGAGTGGAGCAGAAGAGCGATTGTCGACCACGCGTTGTCGTTCGGTAGGTGACTTGTCGAAGGCACATGGGGTTCACGCAGCGCCCAGGCAGTTCGTCGAGCTGAACCAGCATCGCATTGAACTCGCCGTTGCTCATCCCAAAATTCGTCATGGCCGTGAACCTCTTCGCTGGCGTTTTGAACCGAGACCGCTGGTGGCGCAATTATTGCGTCCCCGCAGGTCAGCGGCGGTCTGATATCGCTGTAGCGGGGCCTCTCCGGGCGCCCTGTGGATAGAAGCGCGGACGCAATAAGCGAATGCCGTTTGGTTCTCAACGGATGGCGGTATTAGCCGGGAAGCGGTCCTAGCCTGTGCTGAGGGACCACGAGAGAGGGGCACCGTTCGGTTGCGACGAACAGTGCCCCAGTGACGGTCCCGATGAGTCCGCGAAGAACGAAGGTGCCGTCATGCAGCACTCTATTGCGAGTTTGCCTGCCCATGGGCGCTCTTGTGCCACCTCGCCGAGCGGGCCGCGATGGCACTTCAACTTTGGTGCGGGGACTACGCCCTGGGTCGGGCCAGCGCCGCCCGACCTCGCGAGAATCCGGCAGGCGCGTGGGATCCGAAGTGGAAGCCATCAATCTCATATACCTGTGTGGGCGTTCTCAATCACCGTTGGCCAGCATCTGCGCCTTGAGTCTGGGCTCGAACATGACCTCGTCCGCGACCTTGATCAGCGACCCAGCATTGTGTGGTTGGTTCCGCAGCCTGCGCGGGTTCTGTTCCAAATCGCAAAGGCCGGGAGGCTTGATTTCCATTACCCAGATCTCTTGAGCATCGATGTCGCTGGTGTCGTCACTGTGTGGGACGTTCGCCCGGTCGAACGGCAGGACGAGAAGTTCCAGTCCCACGCTGAGCTGACTCGCGAGGCGTGCGCCATTTTTGGCTGGCGCTACGAGCTCTTCTCGGGCATGAGTGCCACCCGGCGGGTCAACCTGATGTGGCTGGATGGCTACCGGCGCACGATGCCGTGGCACCGGACAGCCCTCAAGATGCTCGTTGAGAATCTGGGAACTCTTTGGACCATAGGTCAAGTGATTGACCTGGACGAGGGCGAAGGGCACCTTCTCTCGGCGGTCTGGCATGGGATCCGCAGCGGTGACCTCACGGTGGACCTTGATGAGCGATTGGGTCGCGAGACTCGGGTTTGTCTGACGGCGTCGGCGGCCGCGCGGTGACCATTGCCGGCGTTGAGCTCTCACTGGGCTCGCGGATCCTGATGCCTACGGGACCGGCTGTCGTTATGGCGATCGACCGGCACGGCCCGGCCGTGAAGGGAGCGCTGGGCGACGTTGAGCACATTCGCTGGGATCGGCTGGTCGTGCAGAAGTCGGGTGGCGGCGAGCAGGTGACTCACACCGCGCTCGAGCCCTGGTGGAGCAGCCTTGCCCAAAGCGCCCGAAACCAAGCGCTCGTTCGACTGGAAGTCGTGCTCGTAATCCTCACCTCGTATGCCGACGGCTGCCCCGAACTTGCCCGTGAAGGCGAACCGCACTACCCGTACGGAGACGGCTTTGGTTTGCCCTTGACCAAGAGGGTCGAGGCGATGGCACGCCAACTCTCGCAGGAGAACGCGGGCGACCGGGTGCTCGCGTGGCGGGTGATGTCCGGTGAGCTGAAGGACACCAACACATCTGCGACCACGTTGTGGAACTGGATCAAGGCATGGCGTCGACACGGTCTTCGTGGGTTGGTTGATGGACGTAAGACGAAGGGCAAACAGGGCTGGGAGGTGCTGGATGCGCGATTCATTCGCATCGTCGACGAGGAGTTGGCTCCCTTCGATGGGACGGTGTCGAAGGTCAACCTGATCGAGATCGAGCGCCGGATCCACGTGCGGCTGAAGCAGGACGGGATCACGGATCTCCAGCTCCCCCAACGCCTGGCGCAGCAGTATCTGTCGCAACGCTACGCCGCACTGGGCTCCACGGCGCGTGGCCACAAGGGCGTCAAGATGCGCAAGCGGCGCGGTTTCGACAGCTACCCCGACATTCACCCCGGTCACCTCGCGGTGGACGTGACCCGTGCGGACAACCTGGTCTGGGATGACGTCCATTCACGTGCGTTCTCGGTTGAGATCATCACCTTCATCTCAGTGCCCACCAGGGTGGTCGTCGCGTGCCGCGTGGTCCCTCGGTCGGCGACCGCGATCGATGTCGCGATGGCGTTGTATGACGTGATGCGCCCGTTCTCGATGGTGGTGAACGGGACCACCATCGATGACTTCCGCTGGTGCGGCATACCGGCGTCGTTGGACTTCTCACCGCACCCACTGGTGGCTCACAAGCCGGCGTTGAAGACCGACCGCTCCCTCGACGGGGTCCACGTGAAGCCGGGGGTGACACCGAAGTCGATCCGCGCCGACAACGGCGCGATCTTCATCTCCACCCATCTACGGGAGGTCCTGCGTGACCTGGGCGTCGACCTGCTGACTTCACGCGTCGGGCACCCGACGGACAACGCGCACGTCGAGCGCTGGCACGACACCCTGCAGCGGGCCTATCAGGCGATCCCGGGATTCAAGGGCCGCAACGTCCAGGAGCGCGGCCGACATGTGGGCATGACCGCCGACGAGCCGCTCCTGACCGCGCGGGAACTGGAGCAGCATCTGCACCGGTTCATTGCATTGGACTATCACCGCAACAAGCACGACGGCATCAAGATCCCCGGAGTCGAGGACGGCAAGTTCTCCCCGCTCGAGGCCTTCGACATGCTCTCGGTGGCGACCGGCAGGATCCTCGTGCCACAACACCCGGACCTGATCTATCAGTTCCTGCCGATCCGCTGGTTGAGCATCGGCAACGCCGGCGTCACCTACAAGGGCCTGACGTACGACGGGCCGGTCGTCGACGAGCTACGCGGGCTGCGACCCGGGACGTTCCGAGCCGAGGACAGCAAGATCCCCTTCTTCTATGACCCGCGGGATCGGACCCGTTTGTGGCACCGGTCCGCGATCACCAACGATCGCGTCGTGGAGCTGCGATGGCGCCACGCGGGCCTCGTCGATGCGCCGCTCACGGATGTCGTGGTCCAGCGCGCCCGGCAGTTGATCAAGGCCCGCGGCGGCAACAACGTCCTGTCCCGGCGCGGCACCATGCACGAGATCATCGACGCAATCGGCGAACTCACCACGCCACCGTCGGTCGAGGAATGGCGCACCCAACTCGGCGCAGCCGCGCTCCGT
>JAKOZM010000470.1 GCA_029779995.1 Actinomycetes bacterium | reverse complement strand
CAGGTCGTCGAGCGTCTTGATCCCGTCGGGGTGGTCGATCAGCAGCCCCGGCCCACCGAATTCGTAAAGCAACTGCCGGCACCGGCCACACGGCATCAGGAGGTTCCCGTCGCCGTCGCAGCAGCTGAACGCGATCAGCCGGCCACCACCGGACATCCGCAGCGCGCCGACCAGAGTGCACTCCGCACACAGGGTCAACCCATACGACGCGTTCTCCACATTGCAGCCCGCCACCACCCGACCATCGTCGACGAGGGCAGCAGCCCCCACCGGGAACTTCGAGTAGGGCACGTAGCACTTGGCCATCGCGGCGCGGGCCTGTTCGCGCAGCGCCTCCCAGTCAGCCGTCATGATTTCTTGTACGGAATACCGTCAGCGGCTGGTGCCCGGACCTTGCCGACGAGCCCTGCGACGGCCAGCAGGGTGGCCAGATAGGGCGTCATCAGCATGAACTCGCTGGGGATGGGCGTGCCGATGATGCTCAGCACACTCTGCAGGTTGTCGGCGAAGCCGAAGAACAAGGCCGCACCCAAGGCTCCGAGCGGCTTCCAGCGACCGAAGATCACTGCCGCCAGGGCAATGAAGCCCTTGCCGGCAGTCATCTCCTTGCCGAAGGCACCAACACTTGCGACCGTGAAGAAGGCACCTCCGAGACCGGCCACCAGACCGCCGAGCATCACATTGCGGAACCGCACGCTGTTGACCTTGATGCCGACGGTGTCGGCGGCCTGCGGGTGTTCGCCCACGGCCCTGACCCGCAGCCCCCACTTGGTCCGGAACAGCGCCACATTGATCACGATCACGATCACATACATCAGGTAGACCACGATGTTCTGGTTGAACAGGATGGGGCCCAGGATCGGGATGTCGGACAGGACCGGGATCGGCACTGGCGAGAACGTCGGCGGGGAGTTCCACGTCTCCTGGTTGGGGGCCAGCAGACGGCTGTACAGGAATGACGTGAGGCCGACGGCCAGCACGTTGAGCACCACACCCAGGATGACCTGGTCCACGAAGTACTTGATGGCGAAGACGGCCAGCAGCAGGCCGATGAACAACCCACCCAGCGGGGCGGCGATCAGACCCAGGTAGGCGTTCTGGGTGAGGCTGGCCACGACGGCCGCCACGAAGGCCCCGGTCAGCAACTGCCCTTCGATGGCAATGTTGATGACGCCGGCCCGCTCACACAGGATGCCCGACATCGAGCCGAACACCAAAGGCACCGCGAGCAGCAGGGAACCCTGCAGCAGACCGACCACATTGATCGTGGAACCGGCCACCGCCCAGGACAGGAATCCGAGGATGAAGAAGGTGCCGAAGGCCGTCGCGTAGGGCCACAGGGCCTTCTCCTTGCGGGCCGCCATGAACGCCCCCACCGCGGCCAGCAGCGCAATGATGCTGAAGATGATCGCACTGAGCTTGGCCGGCAAGGTGACGTCGGGAAGGGCGATGGCCTCGTCGCCCAGCGTGAGCTGGAACGTCACGCTCTCACCGGCTGCGGTGAACAGGCCGAACACGATGATCGCGAACACCCCGAGACCGATCATCACCTTCACCAGGCGTGGCGTCGGGGGGACGATATGGACCTCGGGCAACACCTCGGGGGCCGGGGCTTGGGCTGTCGCGCTCATCCGTTCCATCCCTTCGCGGTCTCCATGAAGCCGCCCTTGCCCGTCTCCGGCAGGCGGAACACCGATCTGACTAATGGTGGTGCCGCGATGAACAGCACGATCAGGGCTTGGATGACCAGCACGATGTCGATCGGCGTGCCGGTCGAAGTCTGCATGTTGAGACCACCCGCGCGCAGACCACCGAACAGCAGTCCGGCCGCGACCACCCCCCAGGGGTTGGCCCGGCCCAACAGGGCCACGGTGATGGCGTCGAACCCGATGCCGGCGGAGATCCCGCCGGACAGTGACTTCTCCGTGCCGAGGACCTGCGCGCTACCGGCCAGACCAGCCAGGCCACCGGCGATCAGCATCACCAGCAGGTACATCCGCGACACGTTCATGCCTGCGGTGCGGGCAGCACTGGCGTTGGCACCGACGGCCCGGAACTGGAAGCCGAGAGTGGACTTGTCCAGCAGCCAGGCCACGCCTGCCGCACACGCGATCGCGACCAGGATGCCGGCGTGCACCCGCCACTGGTCGATGATCGTCGGGTACTCGGCGTTGGGGTTGACCGGCGGACTGATGGGATCCTGCCGACCCGGGCGCAGGAACCAGGATTTCGTGAGCAACCACGCGACCAGGTAGATCGCGATCCAGTTGAGCATGATCGTCGTGATGACCTCATGGGCGCCGGTCTTGGCCTTCAGGAAGCCTGCGATACCACCCCAGATCGCACCGCCGACGAAGGCGCCGATGACGGCCAGCAGCAGGTGGACGATCACCGGCAGATCGAACGTGAAACCGATGTAGGAGGCGAAGACGGCACCCAGGATGATCTGGCCCTCGGCGCCAATGTTGAACAGACCTGCACGGAAGGCCAGCGCGACGGACAGACCGCCGAGGATCAGTGGGGTGGCCATGGTGATCGTCTCGCTCAACGGCTTCAGTGCGTTGACCAGACTGGTCGCCTCCGGGTTGAACAGCATGCCGGTGAGCAGCGCCTTGTAGGCCTCGACCACTGCCGTCCAGGCCGCACTGATCGTGTCCAGGGGCTTGGAGAAGAAGTAGCTGCTCGCCTCTTGAACGGCGGGGTCGGAGAGCGCGATGAAGATCGCCCCGATCACCAGCGCCATCACGATCGACAGGAAGGTGATTCCCGCCGTGCCACTCATCGCAGTCCGCAAGCGGTTCGGCTGCTTGGCTGGTTGCGCGTCCGGTTTGGTGGCTGTGTCAGTCATTGGTCACTCCCGCCATGAGAAGGCCCATATCGTCGCGGGAGGTATCGGGGCCGACCATCCCGATGATGGCCCCCCGGTACATCACCGCGATTCGGTCGGCCAGTGCATAGATCTCGTCGAGTTCGCTGCTGATGATGAGCACCGCGGCGCCTCGCTCGCGTTCAGCGACGATGCGCTTATGCAGGAACTCGATGGATCCGACATCCACACCGCGGGTGGGTTGGGCGGCAACGAGCACGCGCAGTTCGCGCGACATCTCGCGAGCCATGACGACCTTCTGCTTGTTGCCCCCGGACAGCGAGGAAACAGGCGCCTTCGCGCCTTGGGTGCGCACGTCGAACTCCTCGATGAGCTCGACGGCCGTGCGGTCGATGACGGAGTTCTTGAGCACACCACCCGATGAGTACGGGGCGTTGCTCACCTGGTCCAGGACGAGGTTCTCGGTAACGGTGAACGACCCGATCAGGCCGTCGTGCTCACGGTCCTCGGGGACGTAGCCGAGCCCTGAGTCAAGGATGTCACGGGGATCCTTTCCGGTGATCTCAGTGCCGTCCAGCGTGATGGACCCCAGCACCTCACCTTCGAAAAGGCCCGTCAGAACCTGGGCAAGTTCGGTCTGGCCATTGCCCTGCACACCGGCCACGCCCAGGATCTCCCCGGCACGCACGTCGAAGGTGAGCTCGCGCAGGATGGGGCGCCCCTCGAGGTCAGCGGCGGAGACCTCCTTCAGCGACAGGACCGGGGCCCCTGGATTGGCCGGTGGTTTATCGACAGTCAGGCTGACCTCGCGGCCCACCATCATGCCCGCCAGTTCGGCCTGGGTGGCTTCCGGCGTCGCTTCACCGACCACCCGGCCCCGCCGGATCACGACGATGCGGTCAGCGGCCGCGCGCACCTCGCGCAGTTTGTGGGAGATGAACACGATGCTGGTGCCCTTGGCCTTGAGGCCACGCATGATGTCCAGCAACTCGTCGGTCTCCTGCGGCGTGAGCACGGCAGTGGGTTCGTCGAGGATCAGGACACCGGCATCACGCACGAGGGCCTTGATGATCTCCACGCGCTGCTGGACACCGACCGGCAGTTCCTCCACCAGGGCGTCGGGGTCGACGTGGAGGTTGTAGGCCTCACTGACGCGACGCACCTCGGACCGGGCAGTCTCCAGGTCGAGGAACATGCCCTTGGTGTGTTCGTGGCCGAGCATCACGTTCTCAGCCACGGTGAAGGGCGGTACGAGCATGAAGTGCTGGTGCACCATGCCGATCCCGGCGGTGATCGCGTCACCGGGGCCTTGGAAGTCCTCGACGACGTCGTTGACGAGAATCTCCCCGCTGGTGGGTTCGAGCAGGCCGTAGACGACGTTCATCAACGTCGACTTCCCGGCTCCGTTCTCCCCCAGCAGGGCAACGATCTCGCCCGGGTTGACGGTCAGGGAGATGTCCTCATTGGCCGCGAAGTCGCCGAACTTCTTCGTGATGTTGCGCAATTCGAGTTTCATCAGGCCCTCCTGGCTCGAAAGACGATGAGGGGCCCAAGCGCAGCGCCTGGACCCCTCATCGCTACAGCAGACTCAGCTAGCCGCTTTAGGCTGGTTCGGTGAGGTCACCTCGATGGAGCCATCGATGATCCCCGCCTTGATCGTCTCCAACTGATCCTTCAGCTCCTGCGGAACCTGGCTTTCGAAGTCGTGGAACGGCGCGAGGCCGGTGCCGTCGTTCTCCAGCGTGCCGATGTAGTCCTCGTTGCTGAACTCACCGTTGATGGTCGCGTCGATGGTGTCGGTCACAGCCACGTCGATCTTCTTCAGGACCGAGGACAGGAACACGTCCTTGTACTGCGGTGCGGACTCGTAGCCGTCGCTGTCCACCCAGATGATGGCGGCCTTGCCCGTCGACTGGGCTTCCTTGGCCGATCCCAGACCCACCGGACCCGCGACCGGGAAGATGATGTCAGCACCCTGCTGGATGAAGTTCTTGGCCAGCTGCTGGCCCTTGGCCTGGTCGTCGAAACCACCGGCGAACGATCCTGCATCAGGCTTGTTCTGGTCCCAGCCAAGCACCTCGACGTTGGTGCCGTTCTCGGTGTTGTAGTACTGCACGCCCTCCCAGTAGCCGTCCATGAAGGAGGTCACCGAGGGGATCGCCAGGCCGCCGTAGGTGGCCACCTTGCCGGTCTCGCTCATGCCTGCCGCCAGGTAGCCGGCCAGGAAGGAGGACTGGGCGGTGTTGAACACCAGGCCCTTCATGTTGTCGATCGCCGGGTCGCTGGCAGCGTCCACGATCGCGAACTTCTCCTCGGGGTTCTGCGTCGCAGCTTCCTTGGTCGCGTCCTCCATCAGGAAGCCGACCGTGATGATGATGCCGCAGTCGTCGTTGACGAGGCTGTTGATGTTCGGGGCGTAGTCGGTCTGGCTCTTGGACTCCAGGAACTTGTCCGTGATCCCGAACTCCGCGACGGCGTCCTGCACACCCTTGTAGGCCGAGGCGTTGAACGAGCGGTCGTCGATACCACCGGCGTCAGAGACCATGCAGGCCAGGAAGTCGCTGGAGCCGGATGCCGCGGGTGACGCGCTGCTGCCGCTGTCGGACGGCGCGCTTCCACACGCCGCCATTGTCAGAGCAGCTGCCGCACCGAGCGCGGCAAGACGCAGTTTCTTCATATGTCCTCCATGAACGTGGAACCTTATTCCCCTCGACCTTACGCAACGCTTACGTGATCTGTCACACAGACTCGCCCGTCGTGTCGTTTCGGCAATGATCAGGTCGCCTCACGAGGGCGGTAGATGTGCCATGGGGCAATGCCGACATTCCGGCCTAAGGGGATGCTGGGCGGCCCGAACTGCCCGGTGACCACTAGCATTTGAGTACGTAACCCATGTCAAGGGAGGTACCAGTGCCCAGCGCTTCAGTCGGCACGCTCTACCGGGGACACGAGGGGATGTGGACCTGGGTGGCCCACCGGATCACCGGCGTGGCCGTCTTCTTCTTCCTGCTCGTTCACGTGTTGGACACCGCCCTGGTGCGGGTCTCACCCAATGCCTACGACGAGGTCATCGCGACCTACAAGACGCCACTCGTCAACCTCATGGAGGTCGGGCTGGTGGGTGCTGTTCTCTTCCATGCTCTGAACGGGATCCGGATCATCCTGGTCGACTTCTGGAGCAGGGGTCCGCGCGTCCAGCGGCAGATGACCTGGGTGATCGTCGGCATCTGGGTGGTCCTGATGGTGCCCGGCGCCTACTTCATGCTGATCCACACCGTCGAGTCCCTGTTCGGGAGCACGTCATGAGCGCACCGGCCCTCAACGCCCCTAAGGTCGCCCGCAGCGGTGGCCGCACCAACTACGAGATGTGGTCCTGGATCTTCATGCGGGTCTCCGGCATCCTGCTGGTCTTCCTCGTGCTGGGTCACCTACTGATCATGAACATCCTCGACGGCGGGGTGCAGCGCATCAATTTCGCCTTCGTCGCAGGCCGCTGGAGCAGCCCCTTCTGGCAGGTCTGGGACCTGCTGCAACTGTGGCTGGCCATGCTGCACGGCGCCAACGGGTTGCGGACCATCATCAACGACTACTCCGAGCGCGACCAGACCCGGTTCTGGCTCAAGGCCGCGCTGGTGACCGCCACTGTTTTCACGATTGCACTGGGCACGCTCGTGATCTTCACCTTCGACCCGACCATCAGCTGAGGTAATCAATGCAGACTCATCGCTTCGACGTCATCATCGTGGGCGCCGGGGGTGCTGGCATGCGTGCCGCCCTCGAGTCCAGCAAGCTTGCCCGCACCGCGGTGCTCACCAAGCTCTACCCCACCCGTTCCCACACCGGGGCCGCGCAGGGCGGCATGTGCGCCGCGCTGGCCAACGTGGAGGAGGACAACTGGGAGTGGCACACGTTCGACACGATCAAGGGTGGCGACTACCTGGTGGACCAGGACGCTGCGGAGATCATGTGCAAGGAGGCCATCGACGCCGTCATCGACCTCGAGAAGATGGGGCTGCCGTTCAACCGCACCCCGGAGGGTCGCATCGACCAGCGGCGATTCGGCGGGCACACGCGCAACCACGGGGAAGCGGCCGTACGCCGGGCCTGTTACGCCGCCGATCGCACCGGACACATGATCCTGCAGACGCTCTACCAGAACTGCATCAAGCAGGACGTCGAGTTCTACAACGAGTTCTACGTCCTCGACCTCGTGATGACCGAGGACGGTGAGCGCACCGCAGGTGTGGTCGCCTACGAGCTGGCCACCGGCGAGATCCACATCTTCAACGCCAAGTCCGTCGTGTTCGCCACAGGCGGCTTCGGCAAGGTCTACAAGACCACCTCCAACGCGCACACCCTCACCGGCGACGGGATGGGCATCATCTGGCGCAAGGGGCTGCCGCTGGAGGACATGGAGTTCTACCAGTTCCACCCGACCGGTCTGGCCGGTCTCGGGGTGCTGCTCACCGAGGGCGCCCGCGGCGAGGGCGGCATCCTGCGCAACAAGGACGGCGAGCGCTTCATGGAGCGCTACGCACCCACGATCAAGGATCTGGCGCCACGCGACATGGTGGCTCGCGCGATGGTGCAGGAAGTGCGGGAAGGCCGCGGCGCCGGCCCGGACGCCGACTACGTGTACCTCGACCTCACGCACCTGCCCGCAGAGCAGATCGAGGAGAAACTGCCCGACATCACGGAGTTCTCCCGGACGTACCTGGGCGTCGACCCGATCACCGAACTCGTGCCGGTGTTCCCGACCGCGCACTATGCGATGGGTGGCATCCCCACCAACATCGAGACTGAGGTCCTGCGCGACAACGAGACCGTCGTACCGGGTCTGTATGCGGCCGGCGAGTGCGCCTGCGTCAGTGTGCATGGCGCGAACCGGCTCGGGACTAACTCGCTGCTCGACATCAACGTGTTCGGCCGCCGCTCGGGTATCGCTGCCGCACAGTACGCCGTGACCGCTGAGCTGCCCGACCTGCCACCTGAGCCCGCGACCTTCGTGGAGAGCCTGGTGGCGGGCCTGCGGGAGTCGACGGGCAGCGAGCGCGTGGGCGAGATCCGCAAGGCCATGCAGGAGACCATGGACATGAACGCCCAGGTCTACCGCACGGAGACGACGCTGAAACAGGCGCTGGCCGACGTGCAGGAGTTGCAGCGGCGGTTCCGCAATGTGGCGATCCAGGACAAGGGCCAGCGCTTCAACACCGAACTGCTGGAGGCCATCGAGCTTGGGTTCCTGCTCGATCTCGCCGAGATCGTCGTGGTCGGTGCGCTGGAGCGCAAGGAGTCCCGCGGCGGGCATGCCCGCGAGGACTACCAGGCCCGCGACGATGTCAACTTCATGCGCCACACCATGGCCTACCGCCACGTCGATGAGACCGGCGAGCACACCGTGCGCTTGGACTACAAGCCCGTCATTGTCACCCGTTACCAGCCGATGGAGCGTAAGTACTGATGACTGCCACTCCTGAGACCATCCAGCGCCTGGACGTCACCTTCAAGATCGCGCGTTTCATCCCCGAGACCGACGAGGCTCCGCACTACGAGGAGTACTCGCTGCAGGCTCTGCCGACTGACCGGGTGCTCACCGTCCTGCAGCGGATCAAGGACGAGATCGACGGCACGCTGACGTTTCGGCGGTCCTGCGCCCACGGCATCTGCGGCTCGGACGCGATGCGGATCAATGGCCGCAATCGACTCGCGTGCAAGACCCTGATCAAGGACCTCAACATCAAGAAGCCCGTGATCGTGGAGGCCATCAAGGGATTGCCTCTGGAGAAGGATCTGGTCGTCGACATGGAGCCCTTCTTCAATGCCTACAGGGACGTCATGCCGTTCCTGATCCCCGCAGGTCATGAGCCCGCCAAGGAGCGCCTGCAGTCAGCCGAGGACCGAGCGATCTTCGACGACACCACCAAGTGCATCCTGTGCGCGTGCTGCACGACCAGTTGCCCGGTCTTCTGGAGCGATGGCCAGTACTTCGGTCCACAGGCCATCGTGGGTGCCCACCGGTTCATCTTCGACTCCCGCGACGCCGGGGCGGATGTGCGCCTGGACATCCTCAACAGCAAGGAAGGCGTGTGGCGCTGCCGGACCACCTTCAACTGCACGGATGCGTGCCCGCGTGGGATCGAGGTCACGAAAGCGATTCAGGAAGTCAAGCGCGCGTTGATGTTCCGCCGCAGCTAACCGTTTTCACCGACGCTGCTTTGGCGGGAACGTCCGTTACTTCTGGAAAACTCCGCACGCGATGTGATCTCATGCGGAGTTTTCCGGAATCGGGCCGGGACAAATCACCCTAAATCGGGTATTTGATCAGTGTTTCGCCGCACGGAGCCCGCTCACGGCCGAGAACGTGCGGAGTTTTCCAGGTACCGCTGTCAAGCACGCAGCAGTCGCCCTGCCTGGGCGGGGCGCAATGGGCCCTCAGCCTCTCGTGCGAAGAGCACGGGCGCCAGGAAGCACCTGGTTGCCCCCGACGGTCACACGCTCGCCCGGGGCCCCCGGTGTCAAGCCGACCACCTTCAAGGGCCGTTGTGTCCCCCGCAGGCCACGTCTGGCCAATCGTGGTGAACGGACGCGCCGTATCTAGACGACTCCGCCGTGCTCGGGATGCAGCGGCGACTCCTCGTGGGAGTGCTCGAGCGGCCGGTAGGTGTAGAAGAACGTGCACCCGCCCTCACTCACATCGGTCACCGCGTGCGCCACCGTGGGCGGGATGTACACGTAAGCACCCGGACCAACCCGCTTGCCCAGCATGGTCGACTCGCCCTCCAACACCAGGATGTGGTGATGGGCGGCGTGGTGCACATGTGCCGGGTTCTCATGGCCCGCATCGATGCGCATGAGCCCGAGAGTGGTGTCCCCAGACTGCCAGAGCACCTTCTGATGAACGCCCGGCAAGGGCGAGGACCAGGGCATGGCATCGATGTCCTGCTGGCTGGCGATCAGTACCTTTCCCAAGTCGTCACGCATGACTGTTTACCCCTCTCACGATGTCTCCACCCTAGGC
>JAKOZM010000457.1 GCA_029779995.1 Actinomycetes bacterium | reverse complement strand
TGGGCCTGCGACTGTCGGCGGACGAGTACGTCGGCTCTGTCTAACGAGTGCTGACGCTGGGCGTCTGGCCGGCCCGGGCGGGCCGGCTCAGGTTCTTCGCCGCACGGCCACACATCGCGGGATCCCGCCGACCATCTCGATGGTGAACCGGCCGTTGTGCAGATCCTGGTGACACCGTGGGCACAGCAGACACATCGCATCCACGTCGGTGCGCCCACCCGCGGCCCACGCCACGATGTGGTGGGCGTGGCAGCCGCGGGCCGCCCGCCCGCAGCGCACACAGCCTCGATCCCGCGCGGTGAGTGCCGCCCACTGCGCGTGACTGGCGCGGCGCTGCGTGCGGCCCAACGCAAGCGGGATGAAGGTGCCCGCCCGGCGCACCCCGAGGATCACCGACACCACCGCCGAACCTGCCAGCAGCGCGAAACTGTCCGGGCCCAGCAGGGTGCCGTCCTCCAGCCGCGCCCCCTGACCCTCGGGCAACTGTTCGGCGTCGACCAGCACCGTCACCCCGCTGACCCCCAACGGTTTCGTGTTGGCCTGCGCCGCACTGACCAGATCATCCAACGCATCGGCCAGCCGCTGGCTCGGCGTGCGGTCATCACCGGCCACCGGCGGGTCGGTGAACGAAGCCAGGGCGTCGCGCAGCCGGGCCCCGGCCACCTGATCCAGATGCCCATCGACGCGGTAGAGCCCGTTGCCCAGATCGGAGATGTGCAGGCCGCGTTTGGCCCGCGCCGCCCGAAAATCCTCCTGCGGGGCCTCCGGGCGGTCCTGCGCGACCAGCACCGCCAGCACCTGGGCCAACACCGCCGGTTCGATCACTGCCGCAGCTGCGACCAGGTCCGCCTCCAACACCGCGAACCGCGGCAGACTGCCCGCGGCCCGGCACAACAGGTACACATGCCGGCCCGTGATCTCTCCTTTCCGGTAGGCGCCCGCGACGTGCGGCATGCCCCGCAGATCCCGGGCCCGCCCCACGATCGCCGAGCCAACCGCCCGGTTCTGCCCGCTCAACGCCGCCACCATCGACCCCGTCGTCCCCGCGGCGAACACCCGGGAGTCCTGCTGCGCGTCACACACCCCGGCCACCTGGGTCTGGTAGGCCTCCAACATCGTCTGCAGACGGGCCGCTGCCTGCAAGGCACCCAGGCGCTGCTCGGCGGTCAACCCCGCCGGATCCGGCAACCCCAACACCTGCCCGGACAACTGCTCGAACACCGCCGGGGTCTCCACCGGCAACTCCTCAGCCAACCTCGCACGCCGCAACGCCGAGGCCGGCACCTCAAAGAACCCCATCGGCCGTCACCTCCACCCAGATCGATGCCGAAACCAGGGCACTTCACACCCTGCGACGTCGCTCCACGAGCTGATGGCCACCAACCCGGCGACACCCCAAACCTACGAGCAGGGTCTGACATTTCCGTGCGCCCGATCCCACAGCCCTGGGGACAACCCCGTTTGCCGCCCTACTGCGCCCAGGCGCTCATCGCAGCGGACTGTCCGCTGAACACGATCTGCCCACCGCCCACCTGCCAGGGGTCATAATGCCAGCGATACCAGACGACCACAGGAATCCCCCGGCCCGCGGTATCCGCCGCGACCGACTGCACGAAACGCGCCTGATCAGCCTCGGCAAGCACACTCACCGGAGCTGCGGTGAACGCGATGTTCGCGTTGATCTCAGTCACCCAGACCTGATCACCGGCTATCCGGGCGGGAGTCACGGTGCGCAGCACGTCGTCCATCTCGGCCAGGTACCCATCGGGGCCACTCCACAACTCATCGAATGTTGCGCCCACGGGGTATGCATGAACAGCCCACACATCGAACAGCCGCTGACCGTTCGCCTGACTCCACACACGGGCATTCTCGACGAAACGGGCCTGCCAATCGGCCTTGTGCGCGGTACGGCCACGCACCATCGATGGGCTGATCAGCAGAGCATCGGGCAGGGCCGCCTGCACGAGAGCACGGGTGCGGGCGGCCAGTTCCACCAGTCGGGCCGGCTGCTGGCCCTCCCCCAGAAACCAGAGCACACCCGGCTCATTCCAGACCTGGAAATGAACCACCACGTCGGGGTGGGCAGAACGCCAGGCCGCCACCTGCGCCACCGTCAACTGCACGTATTCATCCCAGGCGGCAGCTGGCGGCAGGATCGACGCGTAACCAGGTTGCGGGCACATCCAACCTGCCTCAGCCGGATTCGCGACCCCGGCGCCCGCGTGCGGTGGCGGAAACCCCAGGACCACGATGGCGCTGCCAGCACCCCGCCGCGCAGCCGCCTCCAACTGGGACACCAGGGGCGAGAAGTCCCAGACCCCGGGGGCGGGGTTCAGCCGGCACCAGGTCGCACCGGTGTCCCAGATCCGTTCAACCCCGAACACCCCGGCCGGGGGGTTGTCCGCCGCATCGGGGTTCGGATGGATCCCGAACCGCATATCGCCGCGTGGAATCGGACTGGCCGTCGCCACGCTCGCCTGCGGCACGATCGGCGCCACTGGCCACAGCGAGAGCGCAAACACCAGCACACTCACGACGATGCTGAGAACGGGCACTCAGCCATCGTCATCGGCAATTGCCGTCGGTGCAGGACAGTTCTGGAAACGGTCCGCATTCAGTCACACCGCGGTCGAATAACGTGCCAGTTACGCCAAGGGGTTGGCACAAGTCCGGCTTGTGTCCGACGTAGACTTGGGTCTGCTTGCGGTTCGATGTCTCCCCCGTCGTCGGGCCGCAAGCCTTTTTCATGCCCGGCGCATGGGACAACTTGCGTAAACCGATTGCCGCAAGCCCCTGCTCACGGCCCAGGCACTATTGATGTGCCCGCGGTTCGGTGTCTCCCCCGTCGCCGGACCGCGGGCCCTTCACATCAATCACGCAGGCGGCGCGATCTCCCGCTTCAGGATCTTTCCGGTCGGGCCCTTCGGCAGGCCGTCAGCCAGGAACCACACGACGCGTGGGTACTTGTAGGCAGCGATGCGCTCCTTGACGAAATCCTGGATCTCCTGCGACGTCACCTCGGCACCGGGCTTGAGGGTGACCGCAGCGCCGATCTCCTCGCCGTACTGCGCGTCCGGGATGCCAACGACGGCTGCCTCGGCAACGGCGGGGTGCTCGTACAGCACCTCCTCAACCTCCCGCGGATAGACGTTGAAGCCACCCCGGATGATCAAGTCCTTGGCCCGGTCGACGATGAAGTAGTACCCCTCGTCATCGCGCTTGGCCAGGTCTCCGGTGCGGAACCACTCATCGCTGATCACGTCGGCGGTCGCGTCGGGCCGGTTCCAGTAACCCTTCATGACGTTCGGCCCCTTGATGGCGATCTCGCCGATCTCACCCTCCGGGACATCGTTCCAATCCGTATCGATCAGTCGCATCTCGACACCGGCGATCGGGGTGCCGATGCTGCCGGCCTTTCGCTCCCGGTCGGCATGATTGAAACTGGCGACG
>JAKOZM010000428.1 GCA_029779995.1 Actinomycetes bacterium | reverse complement strand
GATCGCGTTCGCCCTGGTGCGCCATCAGTTCCGCGGCCGCAGCACCACAAATCTCACGATCTTCCTGCCCATGGCGACCCCGGAGGTGGTGCTGGGCTCGTCGCTGCTGGCCCTGTTCCTCAACGTCTTCGTGCCACTGGGCTTCTGGACCGTGTTCATCGCCCATGTGATGTTCTGCATCTCCTTCGTGGTGGTCACGGTCAAGGCCCGGGTGGCCAGCCTCGACGCCCGCCTGGAACAGGCGGCGATGGACCTCTACGCCAGCGAGCGCGAAGCGTTCAGGCGGATCACGCTGCCGCTGGTGATGCCGGGTATCGCCGCCGCGGCGCTGCTGGCGTTCTCACTGAGCTTCGACGACTTCATCATCACGAACTTCAACTCCGGTCAGTTCACGACGTTCCCGAAGTTCGTGTACGTCGCCAGCACCCGCGGCATCCCGGCGCAGGCCAATGTGATCGCTTCGGCGATGTTCTTCATCGCGTTGGCCCTCGTGCTCATCTCCCAGATCCGCAGCATGCGACGCAAGGAGGTCTGATGTCCTTCGCTGCCGTGGCCTCTGCGCAGGGGCGGGCGGCACTGCGGGAGGCTCGCCACGAGCCGTACTGGCTGGCGCAGCCCGGCCGTCCCGCGGCCCGGCCCGCCCTGGAGGGCATCACGACGGCCGATCTGGTCGTCGTTGGAGCGGGGTTGTCGGGGCTGTGGACGGCTGTGCGCGCCAAGCAGCGCCGGCCGGACCTCGATGTGGTGCTGCTGGAGGGCGGGCGCATCGCGCAGAGCGCTTCGGGGCGCAATGGCGGTTTCGTGGCGTCGTCCATCACCCACGGCTACAGCAATGGCATCGAACGCTGGCCCGACGAGTTCACACGGCTCTACCAGCTGGGGGTGGACAACCTGGCCGCCGTGGAGGCCACGATTGGCGAGTTCGGGATCGACTGCGGGTACCTGCGGACCGGGGAACTGGATGTGGCGACTGCCGAGCACCAGGTGGCTCATCTGCAGGAGCACGCCCGCAGTGCGGCTGCCCACGGCGTCGAGTTGGAGTTGCTCACCGCCGACCAGGTGCAGGCACACGTGGCGTCTCCGCTCTACCGCGCTGGCATCTTCGACCCCCAGGTGGCCATCGTCGACCCGGCGCGACTGGCGTGGGGGCTGGCTCGCGCTGCCGAGAGCCTGGGGGTTCGCATCCACGAACACTGCCCAGCCGATCGGCTGCAGTCCAACGGCGCGGGGATGAGCGTGCATACCTTCGGCGGCCGGATCGACACTGCGCGGGTGGCCCTGACCACAGCTGCTCACGCACCCCTGCTTCGCCGGCTCAACGCCTACGTCGTGCCGGTCTTCGACCATGTCGTGGTCACCGCACCGCTGCCCGCGGATGTGCTGGACGACATCGGGTGGGCGCAGCGTCAGGGCATCGGGGACTCGGGCAACCAGTTCCACTATTACCGGCTCACCGACGACAACCGGATCCTGTTCGGTGGCTACGACGCCGTTTACAAAGCCGGGGAGCGACCCGGGTCTCATCTGGAACGCGATGACGATCTGACCGCGCGACTGGTGACCCACTTGCACCAGACCTTCCCCCAGACGATGGGGGTTCCCGTGGAATTCGCCTGGGCGGGTGCGATCGA
The DNA here is from genome assembly GCA_029779995.1 of Actinomycetes bacterium. Next base: position 16,114 of record JAKOZM010000428.1, on the reverse strand, counting down.
CACCTGCTCGCGCTTCAGTGCCTTCTGGGGGACGGCCTACGGCTCGCGGGTGGCCTACAGCCTCGGATTCACCGGTCTGGGCGTGGGTGCCTCGCGCTTTGGCGCCGACGTGGTGCTGGACCTGCTACTCGGTGAGGACACCGAACGTACGCGACTGAAGATGGTCCGGTCCAAACCGTTGCCGTTCCCGCCGAACCCGATCCGCCAGATCGGGATCGACCTGACCCGCCGTTCCCTGGCCAAGGCCGACGAGCAGCAGGGCCACCGCGACCTCTGGCTGAAGACCCTGGACCGCCTGGGTCTCGGTTTTGATTCATAACAAGGAGAGATACCCATGACGACCGCCCGAATCACACACTGGATCGACGGTCAGCTCTATTCCGGTGAGGCGAGCCGGCACGGCGACGTGTACGACCCTGCGACCGGTCAGATCACCAAGACCGTCGACTTCGCCTCGACCGCCGATGTCGACACCGTCGTCGCCAGCGCCAAGGCCGCCTTCGAGACCTGGGGGCGCTCCACGCTGACCAAGCGTATGGAGGTGCTCTTCCGGTTCCGGGAATTGCTCAATGCGTCCAAGCCGCAGCTCGCCGAGATCATCACCAGCGAGCACGGCAAGGTGCTCTCTGATGCCCTCGGGGAGGTCAGCCGCGGTCAGGAGGTTGTCGAGTTCGCCTGCGGCAATGCCCACTTGCTCAAGGGCGCCTACTCAGGGCAAGTGTCGACCGGTGTGGACGTCTACTCTCTGCGGCAGGCGCTGGGTGTCACCGCGATCATCTCGCCGTTCAACTTCCCGGCGATGGTCCCGATGTGGTTCTTCCCGATCGCCATCGCCGCGGGTAACACCGTCGTCCTCAAACCCAGTGAGAAGGACCCGAGCGCGGCGATGTTCATCGCCGATCTGTGGAAGCAGGCCGGCCTGCCCGACGGTGTGTTCAACGTGGTGCACGGGGACAAGGAGGCGGTCGACGCGCTGCTGACACATCCCGACATCGCCTCAGTGTCGTTCGTCGGATCCACGCCGATCGCGCAGTACGTCTATGAGACCGGCACCGCCCACGGCAAGCGGGTGCAGGCTCTCGGCGGGGCGAAGAACCACATGCTGGTCCTGCCCGATGCCGACCTCGAATTGACCGCTGACTCCGCGGTGAATGCCGGCTTCGGATCGGCCGGAGAGCGCTGTATGGCCATCTCGGTCGTTGTTGCTGTGGAGCCGGTTGCCGATGATCTGATCAAGGCCGTCCAGACCCGCATGGCAGGGTTGCGCACCGGCGATGGTCGGCGCGGCTGCGACATGGGGCCGCTGGTGACGGCCGCCCACCGCGACAAGGTCGCAGGGTACGTCCAGGCGGGAGTCAGCGAGGGTGCCACGCTCGTCGTCGACGGCCGCGATGTCGTCGCGGATGGGGCGGCGGACGGCTTCTGGCTGGGGCCGACGCTGTTCGACAACGTCACCCCGCAGATGAGCATCTACCGCGAGGAGATCTTCGGCCCGGTGCTGTCTGTGGTACGTGTTCAGACCTACGAGGAGGGCATGGAACTCATCAACTCCCACCCCTTCGGCAACGGCACCGCCATATTCACCTGCGACGGTGGCGCGGCACGCAAGTTCCAGAACGAGGTGCAAGTCGGCATGATCGGCATCAACGTGCCGATCCCGGTACCGATGGCGTACTACTCGTTCGGCGGGTGGAAGGCCTCGCTGTTCGGCGACACGCACGCGCACGGGGTGGAGGGCTTCCACTTCTTCACGCGGGGCAAGGTCGTGACGTCACGCTGGCCGGACCCGGCGCATGGCGGCATCAACCTGGGCTTCCCGACCATGGGCTGAGGCCGGAACAGCTACTGCGGTCCGCGTCTTCGGTATCGCTCTTGCACACCACCGGCGAAACCGCTGGCAGCGGCACGTCCCCGACGTGCAGCCAAGTGACGTGCTCACGCAGTCACTGTGCATGCGTGACGGCTTCGGCTTTTCCGCGTTGGCGTCTGTGCCCGCTCTGGTGAACACCTGGCTCGCCGGATCCCTGTATGCCGGTCCCGGTGACTCGGAGAGGCTCGCGGCGCTCATCGAGCAGTCTTGGGATGCCGGGACGCTGACCAGTGGAACGCAGCCGCCCATGCAGAGTGAGGAATGGCAGGAGGTTCAGCTATTCAAAGAGCGTTTGGATTCCGAGCGTGTCGTCGGTAGGTGGATGGCCGAACAGTCCGCTCCATTGCTGCAGTGCGTGACGGATGTGCAGTTCACAAGCCCAAGACAGTCCGGGTATTCCTGACCGATTCAGCCGTCTCCCAGGCCGTCGAAGGCGGTCTTGAGCGTGTGCTGGTGCTCCCTTTGAGTCGCGACTATTGGGACTGGAGACCGGAGTCACACCTACTGGTTGTGGCAGAGGCCAGGGGCCACGACACGTCCAAGTACCAGAAGGTCCTCGCGGCTGTAGCGCGCCACTAGTCCTCAGTCCTGTCGCGCAGGTGTCCCGCAGACCCTCGTTTGTGCCACGACGGGCGGAGCGGTTCGGTTGCGGGGTGCAACGACTACGCGAGAGCGACCAGCCGACCTTTGGCGACGTCGAGACGTGGTGCATGGGCAGCGGTGCGACGCGGTATCGAGGCGCAACGTACTGGCGGGCTCGTGAGACCGTCGGGGGGACGTTGGGCTCGATCGTCAATGTTCATTCGCACGCAGCGCCGCTTTGACCGCGGATGGTGGGCGAAGTCGATGACCCACCCGCCTACGCCACTTCGCCGTGCTTGTAGGCAGCTACCGCCCTCTGGGCCGGGGATGTCCCATTGGATGGGAAGCGGCTTGCCTTTGCACACCGGGCACCGCCGGATGCTGGTGCTGGTCACCGCGCTGTTGCAGGTCGTCTCGCAGTGGCGTCCGCATGCTGGCGCGGTTCAGTCGAGCAGGTCAAGGTACTGTCGGCGTGCCCTCATGGCGTGGATGATGAGCTCATTGCCGCTGTCGAAGCGGAGGACGACAATCTCGAGAAGGCGGCCGGCCGTGTCGAAACCAAGGCGCAATTGCCGCGCTGGACTGTCGTGGTCCAAGTTGCTTACGAACACGGCCTGCTCTGCTGCCAGGACTGCGTCAGCTGGCGTGACACCGTGCTTGCGCGCTGAAGGGTGTACCTTCACCCGACGTAGGAGCGGATCGCTGCCCGGATCGCCTCCGACCGGCTGACGTGATCGCGCTCGGCCCGATCGCTAAGCGCGGCCAGCAACGTGGCGTCGATCCGTACCGGCACGACCTGGCCGGGTCCGTCCCCCACCGGCCTGCGCCCGCGCCGGCGCAACTGCTCCACGTCGTAGCCGCGCTCGGCTTCGTCTGACCAGTCCTGAATGTCCTGGTCGGTGACGGGTTCGCCTCTGATCGTTTCCATGGCGATAGTGTAATACGAAATACCTGAGGTAAGGAAACCATATCTCGGATCACATGACCCTGGCTGGTCGAACAAGATCATTCTGTCTCATAGACCCTCGTTTGTGGGACGGGCACATCAATTGGCCTATCGGCGTTGGCGTTGCCTGAACCGTCACGTTGTGGTCGCACCTAGGTGATCAGACGCACCGACGGCGATGAGTACTTGTACCAGAAGCGCGCCACTTGGTCGATGAGTTCTTCTCGGACATCCCCGCACTGTGTACGAGGTCGCGGCGCCGCGGCAGGCCAACTGGGGGACCGCGACGTGTTTGGCCGGGAAATGGACCCGGCCGCCGGCTGCAGAATGGGTACGCCGCCCACGGTTCTTGTAGGTACGGTTCTCGGCGTGTTCGATCGTGCCGTCTGCGGGCTGCTGGCGCAGGTGATTCCACGGGGCGGCGCCACTGGCGCCTGTAACGGCGGCGAGGTCGACCCTCACGGTCGTTCTCGACCGGGAGGACTCTCATTTCTAACTCACCGGGTACGTCTCCCTACCGATCTCGGTCATTCCAAGGTCGTCGGACGCGACGAGTTCAACAGGCGTCTTCAGGTCGTCGAGTTCATAGGCAACCGCGTTCTCGACGGTGCCGCCCTCCTTGATCTTCTCCATTTGGCTTTCCAGGAACGCATCGTCGGGAAGTGAGCCCACTCCAATCTCGTTCTCGGCGTTGGGGTTGTTGTCCTGATAGGCGGTGAACACATAGATCCAGTTCATGGGACTGACTTCCCCGCCGCTCAGGTTGGTGATCTTGTACCAGAAAGCAATGACTGGCTTCTCCCCATACTCATTGCCCTTCATGCCGGGCTGAATCACCTTGTGGTCGGTGATCACAATCTTCATCTCCGGGGTCGTGAGCACACCATCGACGAAACTCGTGTCAACTGCGGGAGTCGCACTCGCGACATCGTCTGTCGCGACCGTGGCCTGTTCCGGTTGCGTGCTCGCCGGCGGACTCTCCTCGCCGCTGCTGAGGGCCAGCCCCACGATTACCAGCGCACCCACGATCATCAGGCCGATGTACAACGGGGACTGATACCAGGGCTTCTTCGGCGATGGGGCGGCTGCCCAACCTGCCGCGATCGACTCCCAAGCAGCCCCGTTCCACCGATGCCCATTCACCACCTGACCGATCTGATACTGCGGCATGCCCATGCCCGGGTTCGACCCCCAGCCCGGCGGCACCGGCTCCCACGTCGTCCCGTTCCAGCGATAACCGTTGACAACCTCGCCGATCTGATGTTGAGGAACGCCCGGACTCGGGTTCGACCCCCAACCTGGCGGGACCGGCTCCCACGTCCTCCCGTTCCACCGATGGCCATTAACCACGTCACCGACCCGGTAGCTGGGCGTCTGGTCACTCATCGCGAATCCCCGCCTCCCCTTGTCACCCACCAGCCTCGCCGGTGAACTATCTCGATTGTGTACCGGGCTTCCTGCCGCCTTCTCGCCAGGGAATCCTGCGCTTGTCCCCTCCGGCTCAGACTCGCGGAGTTGCCGCGGAAGCCTGGACCCAACGCCGGCCATCAGTTGTCTCACAAACCTTCGTTTATGGGACGGTGATGCCGCGCGACTGTCCTCGATCCTGACAGCGACTGACAACTCCACTTCCTCCGGCATGGACAGTCGAAGTTCCCTGACATAGCCTGATCTCAAGAATCTAAAGAATCTCAAGAAGGCAGTCATGAACCTCGCGAAGCTGTCATCCAACGGCCAAGTCACCGTGCCCGTTGAGGTGCGACGCCGGCTGCACCTCGTACCGGGTGACAAGGTGCTGTTCTTGGAGAAGGAGAACGGCGAGGTTGTGGTGGTCAAGGCTGAGCTCGCCGCCCTATCGCAGGCTCAGGAAGCGTTCGCGGGTGCCGCCGAGGACTTCAGGGTCGCAGGCGAGGATGACGTGCAGGCCCTGGTGGACGAGATGCGCGGACGCACGTCGTGACCCGTGTCCTCCTGGACACCAATGTCATCGTCTCGGCACTGTTGTTCCCCGGCTCCACTCCCGATCGAGTGCTGCACCTGGCCTTGGATGAGCATGACATTGGTTCTCACGGAACAACCACACGAGCGATCCCGACATCGAGACGGGCCGCCGCGCGACGCAGCGCGCTAGTGCACCGGTGATCGTGGGCTCGTGAGAAGGTCAGGGGACGTTGGGCTCGATCATCAACGTCCAATCGCACGCAGCGCATGCCTTGACCGCGAATGGCGGCGCGAAGTCGATCACACACCCGCCCAACGCCACCTCACCTCGTTCATAGGCAGCTACCGTGTCGGGGCCGGGCATGCCCCACTGGATAGGCAGCAGCTTGCCTCTACAAACTGGGCACAGCCGGATACGGGAGCTGGTCACCGCGCTGTCGCAGGGGCGGTACGGGTTCCACGCGATCCGGGTTAGGCCGGCGGTGAGGGTCTTGGCGGTGGCAGTGGCGTCACTGTTGTGCTGGGTCAACTCGCCAGATTGTGCGTCTACGGTGAATGCCCAACGCCGCTCCGGTCGGCAGGCAATGGCACTTGGCAGGTCGGCGAATACTGCGTAGGACTGCCCGTCACCCCAGATCTCGGAGACGACAATGCTCATCGGACTGGTTGCGAAGTGCTCGCACACCAACCGCATCACTTCACGTTGCGTCAGCATGATCCCCCCTCGTCTTCGCCCCGCGTACAGCGCCAGCGTACGTCGGACCTACGACATCCCCCGGTCGCCGGCAGATGCCGCCGCGACTGCTGACCCTACGGCTCGTCGTCATCCTCGGGCTCGAGCTCAGGCAGCTCCTGCTCCTCGGCGTCCACGAAGATCACGGATTCAAACCACTCCCGCATGAGCGCATCCGACTCCTCGTACGACAGCACCTCAACCAGAAACGACTCACCGCGGCGGCGTCGCGACTTCACAGCACTCACCCCTCACTCGGGCGGTTCCATAGCCTGCACTGCTGGCTGCTGGTCGGTGGCCCAGGCTTTGGTCGCCATCCGCAACCCCAGCATCGCAACGAGATCCGGGTACTCCCTTGTAAGGGCTTTGAATGCCGACTTCATGTTGGTCATCTCCAGCAGGCGGGGGATGAGAAGAACGTCGAACGCTGCGGACTCCCGCCACTCGACCGTCTTCGTGAAGCCGACGATCGCCTTGGCACCGGTCGATTTGCAGAATCCACGCAACTCCGCCTCGGGGGCAGCCATCGTCGAGCACGAACCGAAGTAGATGATCCGCTGGGTGGCCCTCGCGCCCATCAGCCCAGCCAGTTCATCCAACCGCAATCCGTCGACACCGTCACCGACACTGATCGCGCCCTCAGAGCCGTGGAAAGCCAAATACGCTAACGGGTACTTGACTCGGTACTTGGCCTTCAGCCACTCCCGCAGGTAGTACCCGAACTCCTCACGGGTGGCGACGTCGCGATGCATCCCGGGCCGCACTCTCCGGCACCTTCGAGCATCCGCAACTGCTGCTCGACGCTGGCCTTGTCCGTGAGGTCCCTCCCGTCGTACGCCCGCGATCCCTCGAGACAAAAGACACCACCCCGTGCGTTCATAACCCCTTTGTACCGCAGGGGTATGACAGAAGGGCTTCTTGGACGCCCACACCGAGCAACCCCGGCCCCGCATTCGTCACGGACGGACCGAGACTGTCGTTACAAGATCATTCTGTCTCAAGAACCTTCGTTGGAGGGAACCACTCGCGACAGTCCGACACACCCGCCCGTCGCCTCGCCGCGAGGCCCGGGGCGAAAGCCTCGCAGTGGCGAATGATGGCCTTGAGCACCGCCACTCCCCCAGGTCGGCAGGTGGGCTCGGACACCCCAGATGGCCGGCTCGCCTGAGTGCCACGCCCGCGCCTTCCGCGACCACGGGATCGATCGGTTGCACCGCCGACATTGCCTAGTCTGGGCGCATGACCTCTCGCGCCACGGCCCGTGCTCTGGACGCTGAGGATCCGCTGGCGCATTACCGCGAGCAGTTCCTCATCACCGATCCCGACGTCTGTTACCTCGATGGCAACTCCCTGGGATGGTTACCGCTGGCCACCATCGCGGCGGTCAACACTCTCCTCACCGAGGAGTGGGGCCGCGAGGTCGTCGATGGCTGGGCACACTGGATTGACGAGGCGGCTACCACCGGCGACCTGCTCGGCCGCGCCGCCCTCGGTGCCGCGCCCGGCCAGACCCTCGTACAGGACACCACGTCGGTGAACCTCTACCAGCTCTGCATGGCCGCGATCGCTGCCCGCCCCGATCGCCGGACCATCCTCGTGGATGCGGCCAACTTCCCTACCGACCGCTACATCCTCGCCGGGATCGCCGAGCGCCTTGGGCTGCACCTGGTGATCCTGGACAACGACCGCGGGGATGAGATCATCAGCCCCGCAGCGCTGCTGCCGCACCTCGACGATGCGGCGTTGGTCAGCCTGCAAGTGGTGCAGTACCGCTCGGGAGCGCGGCAGGACGTGCGGGGAGTCTCACAACTCGTGCGCGACCATGGCGGCCTGGTGGTCTGGGATGCGGCGCACGCGGCCGCGTCCATCGATCTGCGCTTGGACGAATGGGGTGTGGACCTCGCCGTCGGATGCACGTACAAGTACGGCAATGCCGGGCCCGGCTCGCCCGCATGGCTGTACGTGCGCCGCGACCTGCAGGATCACGTGCGAGTGCCCATCCGGGGCTGGTTCGCCAACCGCGACCAGTTCGCGATGGGGCCGGTGTTCGAAGCAGCCGACGGCATCCGGGCCTTCCAGATCGCCACGCCCGCGGTCCTGGGCCTGAGAGCCGTGCGGGCAAGCTTCACGATGATCGCTGAGGCGGGCATGGCGGCCATCGCGGCGAAAGCAGCGCTCGGCACCCAGCTGATGATCGACCTCTTCGACCTGTGGCTGGCGCCTTTGGGCTTCGGACTACTCACCCCGCGCGACCCCAGCCGCCGGGGCGGCCACATCACGATCACGCACCCTGACGCCAAGCAGATCGCGACGGCGATGCGGATTCTGACCAAGACCATCCCCGACTACCGGGAACCGAACGGAATTCGGCTGGCCATCTCGCCACTGCCCACCAGCTACACCGAGGTGTGGGACGGGCTGGATCGGCTGCGGGATCTGGTCGCCAGTGACCGGTACCGGGAGGTCAAGGTCAGCGGCACTGTGACCTGAGGCAGGACCCCCGTGCCCTGAACCGCGGCCTGCCACCGCGCAGTCCTCGCAGATTGACCGCCCCCACTATTCTGTGTAACTATGTACTGGTAGTCAACATCACTGAGTAGTGGACGCGTGGTGGGTGAGCAGTACGGCCCGGTCGACATCCAGGTGCCCTTTCGAGAAGGGCCCACCGCGCAGTACACGCTCAGCGCGGCGCGACTACCTGGACGTTCTGCAGGGACATGGAGCTTGCTGTCAGAACGGTCGGAAACGCTCCAAGGAGGCAAGAATGTCCAACCCCATCACCGGACACATCGGCGACAACAGGCCACTGCCCCCGCACAACCGCACAGCACTCTCGGGGGTTCAGCGCTCCCTGACGATGTTTGATGCAGTGCATGCCGACAGCGCCAACTCGCCGTTCGAGGACCTCGTGGATCTGTTCGGGCAGGCGGCCGCGGACTGCTCGATCCGCGAGGTCGGCGCGATCGATGAGGCGGCGGGCGACCGATGATCTGCGTGAAAGGTGTCCACAAGTCCTTCAAGGACGTGCCGGTACTGCGTGGAGTGGATCTGGATGTCCAGACCGGCAGTATCCACGCCCTTCTGGGGTCGAACGGCGCCGGCAAGACCACACTCATGCGGATTCTGGCCACACTGCTGCGCCCCGACAACGGAACGGCGACCGTCGCCGGGTTTGACGTGTCCACCGAGCCAAAGCGGGTGCCAACGCCATCAGCCTGACGGGGCAGTTCACGGCCGTGGACGACATCCTGACCGGCCGCGAAAACCTCATACTGATGGCTCGGCTGCGGCATCTGCCCAACCCCGCAGAGATCGCCGACGAACTGCTGGCGCGCTTCAGCCTCAGCGATGCTGCCGACCGGCGGACCGCGACGTACTCCGGGGGGATGCGCCGCCGGCTGGATGTCGCGATGAGCCTGATCGGGAACCCGCCCGTACTGTTCCTCGACGAACCCACCACCGGCTTGGACCCCCAATCACGGCTAGAAGTGTGGGACTGCATCCGGGAACTGGCTGGCCAAGGCACGACCGTGCTCCTGACAACTCAGTACCTTGACGAGGCCGAACACCTCGCCGACCGGATCGCCATCCTGCACGACGGCCGGATCATCGTCGACGGGACGCTGGCCGACCTGAAGGCCCTGCTGCCACCCGCGACGATCGAGTACGTCGAGAAGCAGCCCAGCCTGGAAGAGGTCTTCCTCGCAGTGGTCGGTGCGCGATGAGGCACTACATCAGCGACACGACCGCCCTGCTCGGTCGCTCCCTGCGCCACATCACGCGCAGCCTGGACACCATCATCACGACCACGGTCATGCCGATCGCGTTCCTGCTGTTGTTCGTCTACGTCTTCGGCGGCTCGATCGACGTGGGAGGGCAGACGTACGTGGACTACCTGCTGCCGGGCATCCTGCTCATCACCATTGCGTCTGGCATCTCCTACACGTCGTTCCGGCTGTTCATCGACGTTCAGAGCGGACTGTTCGAGCGCTTCCAATCCATGCCGATCGCGCGTTCCTCGGTGCTGTGGGCACATGTGCTCACCTCACTGGTGGCCACCATGGTCTCGGTCGCGGTGGTCGTTCTCGTTGCCCTACTGATGGGGTTCCGCTCAAGTGCGGGCGTGCTGTCCTGGCTGGCCGCGGCCGGCATCCTGACGCTGTTCACGCTGGCCTTGACGTGGCTGGCCATCATCGCCGGACTCAGCGCGAAGTCAGTGGACGGCGCCGGCGCCTTCGCCTACCCGATCATCTTCTTGCCGTTCATCAGTTCGGCGTTCGTGCTGACCTCATCGATGCCCGGCCCGGTGCGGGCCTTCGCCGAACACCAGCCGATGACCCCGATCGCCAACGCGATCCGGGATCTCCTGGCCGGCCAGCCAGCCAACGTCTGGCTGGCCGTGGCGTGGTGCGCTGGGATTCTGGTGGTGGCCTACGGTCTGGCGATGGCCACGTACCACCGGCGGATCACCTGAGCAGCCACATCGCCGGCCGATGCGCGGCGCAAGCGCTCCCACCGCGCGCGGCTGGACTCAGACGATATGCGCGACCGCCTGCCCGAACAGCTCAGTGTGCAGGTCAACGTCGGCGGCCGATGTCTGCGGGCACATCAGCGCCATGTTGTGGAACGGCGTGATCAGCACCCCCCGATTGCTCAGGTACAGGTGCAGGTACTCCTCGATGTCGTCGTCGTGGGCCGCCGCCGACTCGGTACCGTTGCGCGGCGCCGGCGAGCAGAACCGGTACTCCGCGCGGGCGCCGAGCTGCGCGATCGACCAGGGCACGTCCTGGCCCTGCAGAACCTGCTCGACCCCCTCGGTGAAGCGCGTGGCGAGGCCGATCATGTGCTCGAAGTTGGCGTCGGTGAAGACCTCGCTGAGGGTCGCGCGCATCGCTGCGGTCGACAACACGTTGCCGGCCAGGGTGCCCCCGACTCCCCCGACGTCGACGAGGTCCGCGTCAGGGTGATTGCGTACCGCGTCCGCGACTACCTCACTGATGCCGTAAGCACCACACGGAATGCCGCCACCAATGCTCTTACCGATCACGAAGATGTCCGGCTGCAGATCCCATGCCGTCGTGCAGCCACCGGGGCCGGCGGAGATCGTGTGCGTCTCGTCGATCAGCAGCAGGGTCCCGTACTTTGTGCACAATTCCCGGACACCTTCGACGAAGCCGGCTTCGGGCAGCACGATGCCGATGTTGGTCAGAGCCGGTTCCATGATGAGCACTGCCACATCGCCATGGGCAAGGCCCGCCTCGACACTGGCCAGATCGTTGAACTCGGCCACCCTCGTGGTCTGCGCCACCTCGACTGCCGGCCCGACATTGCCCCCGCGCGGCAGTGTCTGCCCATCGGGACCGGCGATGACGAACGTCTCGTCCACCGACCCGTGGTAGCAGTAGGAGAAGGCCATCACCTTGGGCCGACCGGTCACCATGCGCGCGACCCGCAGCGCCCACCGGTTGGCGTCGGTGGCGGTGAGGCTGAACGACCACAACGGCAAGCCGAATCGTCGGGTCAGGTCGGCAGCCACCCACTCGGCGTCCGCGCTGGGCATCATCGTGGTGATACCGCCCAACTCCCCGATCCGCCGCTGAACCGCCTCGACCGTGGGGCGGGGCGAGTGGCCGGCCATGGCACCGGTGTCACCCAGGGCGAAATCGACGTACTCGTGACCGTCCACATCGACGATGCGGTTGCCGTTCGCCCGGTCCAGGTAGAGCGGATACCCGCCCGACCACTTGTTCATCCACGTCATCGGAACCCGGCCGAAGAGGTGGTCGGCGGCTTCGAACAGCTCGCGTGAGGTCGGGGTCCGTTCGGCGTGCAGAGCCCGCTCCGCGGCCAGGGCCTCAGCGAGTTTGTCACGATCGATCATGGTGCTCCTATCTGCGGTCCTGCCACCCGAAGTACTTGCCTACCAGGGGCAGGTACGCCGAGGACAGGGATTTGAGGGGGATGGATGGGTGCGGAAGTTCGGCGAACGCCGGGGGTGGCGCCTGGCCGGTGACGACCTGACCGAGGCGATGGCCAAGCCAGGAGTTCAGGGCCACGCCCGTGCCGTTGCAGCCGGTGGCGTACCAAGCGCCGTCAACGGTGCCGACATGCGGCAGCCGGTCCAGCGTCATCGCCACGTAGCCGGTCCAGGCGTAATCGATCTGCACCCCCGCGAGCTGGGGATGGATGCGAACCATCGCGTCATACAGATAGTCGCGGGCGGTGCTGACATCGGCATTGTCCAGCGAACGCCGGCCACCGAAGACCATCCGGCCGTCGGGAGACAGCCGCCAGTAGAAGAGCAACTTCTTGGTGTCGACCATCATCTGGGAGCCGATCAATTCCCTGGTCTCGACCGGCAGCGGCTGCGTAGCGATGATGTAGGAGTTGATGGGGACAACCTTGTTGGCCAGGTCCGGGACCGCCGGGTCGGCGTAGGCGTTCGTCGCCAGGATGACGTGGTCCGCGCGGATCTCGCCGCGGGTCGTCTCGACGGTGAAGCCTGGGTGGATACCCACTGCCGCCGTCCGGTCGTGAATGGCGGCATTGCTCAAGGAAGCGAGCCCGACGTGGTACTTCGCAGGATGCAGCGCCCCTACCCGCGGAAAGTACGCCGCGGAGTCAAACGCGTCGCTACCGGTGCGTGCCCTCACGGCCGCGCGATCGAGGAACGTGACGTCAGGCAGTTCCGCGGCAAGCGCCTCGTTTTCCCGCGTGTGCCGACGTGTGTGCGCGAGGTAGAGCTGGCCGGTGCGCGCGTAGTCACAGTCCAGTGAGGGTGCCAGATCCTCGAGCAGGTCGAAGGCCTCATCAACCTCGGCGTAGAGGCGACGACCCAACAACCCGAGTTTCTTCTCCAGCGCGGCCGGACTTGATTTGAGCTCAGGGATGACCATCCCACCATTGCGGCTCGACGCACCCCAGCCGAGCGCTTCCTTCTCGAGCACCACGACGCTGGCGCCTGCCTCGGTCGCCGCCCGCGCCGCACTGAGCCCGCAGTACCCCGCACCGATCACGATGACGTCGGCGCGCGCGGGCAGGTCGGCCGTGCAGGTGGGTGGCGGTGACACCTGCTCCCGCCACAGGCACGCCTCCCGATACGAGGGTGAGAGCAGGGCGGGCATATGGCGACTCTACCGACAAATACGTACTCTGGACCCCATGACCGATTCTGATTCCGTGGCCAACAACGCTGCAGCCTTCGATTTGGACCGTGCCCATGTTTTCCACTCCTGGAGCGCACAGGGAGCTTTGAAACCCCTGGTGTTCCAGTCCGGCTCGGGCAGCAGGCTGTGGGACTTCGAGGGCAACTCCTACCTCGATTTCTCCAGCCAGTTGGTCAACACCAACATCGGCCATCAGCACCCGAAAGTGGTGCAGGCGATCCAGGATCAGGCCGCCGTTCAGGTCACTTTGGCCCCGCAGCACGCCTCGCTGGTGCGCGGGCAAGCCGCGCAGGCGATCCTCGACGTGGCCCCGGCTGGGCACAACAAGGTCTTCTTCACCAACGGCGGGGCGGATGCCGCGGAGAACGCGATCCGCATGGCTCGCATTCACACCGGCAAACACAAGGTTCTGTCCTTCTATCGCAGCTACCACGGCAACACCGGTGCCGCGATCAATGCCACCGGGGACCCGAGACGCTGGCCCAACGAGTTCGCCTACGGTCACGTGCACTTCTTCGGTCCCTATCTGTACCGGTCATCCTTCTGGGCCACCGACGAACAGCAGGAGTGCGAGCGGGCACTGGCCCACTTGGAGCAGGTCATCCAGTTCGAGGGCGCGGGCACCGTCGCGGCGGTCCTGATCGAGACCGTGGTCGGCACTGCCGGCGTGCTGGTCCCGCCACCGGGATACCTGGCCGGGGTGCGGGCTTTGTGCGACAAGTACGGGATCGTCTACATCGCCGATGAGGTGATGGCTGGATTCGGGCGCACCGGCGAGTGGCTGGCCATCGACAACTGGGGAGTCAACCCCGATCTCGTGATCTTCGCCAAGGGCTCCAACTCTGGCTACGTACCCCTCGGCGGGGTCATCATCAGCGACGAGATCGCCGCGACCTTCGATGAGCGGGTGTTCCCCGGCGGGCTCACCTACAGCGGCCATCCGCTGGCTTGCGCATCGGCGCTGGCCACGATCTCCGCGATGCGCGAGGAGGGCATCGTCGAGCACGCGAAGACCCTCGGTGAGACCGTCTTGGGCCCGGGTCTGGCCGAGCTGGCGCAGAAACATCGCGTCATCGGCGAGGTGCGCGGGCTCGGGGTGTTCTGGGCACTGGATCTGGTGACCGACCGCGCCACCCGGGAACCGCTGGCGCCCTACGGAGGCACCAGCGAGGCTATGGGCGTGCTGAGCCGGGCGTGCCTGTCGCGTGGCCTGCTGCCGTTCACGAACTTCAACCGCCTGCACGTGGTCCCGCCGTGCATGACTAGCGAGGAGGACGCTCGCGAGGGTCTGGCGATCCTGGACGAGGCACTGGGCGAGGTGGACCGGTTCTACGGGCGGTGATGTAGGAACCGCGCCGCTGATTGGTCGATTTCCCGCAGCGCTTGTCCACAGATTCGCCTGGGACGGCGGGCTGGGCGCGAGAACTCAGCAAGACTCCCACCATGCCCAGACTCCAGCCACGCTCAGCGGCCTTGCTGAAGGAACAGCACGACGTCATCGGCCGCTGGCAGATGACCAGGTTAGAACGGCGCAGTGCCGCGCGGGCGGTGCGAAGGGGTGAATGGCAGGCCCCCACGCATCAGGTCTTCTTCGCCGGACGAGGTCCCTTGAGCGACCGCGCGCAACTGTGGGTGGCGGTTCTGCATGGTGGCCCCATGGCCCGCCTGGCCGGGCGCACAGCCCTGCAACTGCATGGATGGGTGGCCACGAGCCGGCCACCGGTGCAGGTGGTGACCCCGGCGAACGTTGTGCGCCAGCGGACCCCTTCCTGGATCTCCCTGCATCGAGTGCGCGACATCGGGGGGCCTGCCGCGAGACCGCCGCGCGTCGACATCCACACGGCGACATGGCAAGCCGCGTCGTGGGCCCGCAGCGACCGGGAGGCGATGTTCATCGTCCTGTCGGTGCTGCAGCAGCGCCTCGCTCACGGTCCCCGGCTGGCTGCGTCGCTGCCAGCCAACTGCCGACGAAGAAGGCTCGTCCTCATGATGGTCAGCGAATACTCCGACGGGATAAGCAGCATGAATGAGCACGACTTCGCCCGCTTGTGTCGTCGCCATGGCCTGCCCGAGCCAGTGCGCCAGAGTATGCGCCGGGACCGAGCCGGTCGGGTCCGCTTCATCGACGCGGAGTTCCAGACCCGCTCCGGCAAGACCCTTCGCGTGGAGATCGAGGGGATGCACCACTTCAATCCGGACGCGTTTCTGGCCGACATCGACCGACACAACGATCTGGTCGTTCGCGGTGACGCCTTCCTGCGCGTTCTGAGCTTCACCTTGATCTACGAGCCCCACGTATTCATGGACATGCTGCGTGAGTTGATCGAGGATGCCGCGCCACAGGCTGCCTAACACCAGAGGCAGTGCAGGAAATCGACCCCGCGGAGGCCGAAAACCCACATCACCTACCCACGCCCACACCCCAGCCCCAGGCAATGCAGGAAACCGACCCCGCGGAGGCCAAAAACCCGCATCACCTACCCACCCCCGCACCCCAGCCCCAGGCAATGCAGGAAACCGACCCCGCGGAGGCCGAAAACCCACATCACCTACCGGCAGCGCCCGATTTGTCGCAATCCACGTAACACATCGGAAACAACCGGGTGACTGGCGGGAAATCCGATCACCCTATGGTCGAGGTGTTAACGCACCCACCGACTAGGGAGTCTGATGTTCAACAATCCAGACGAGGTAATGCGGTACGTCAAGGATGAGGGCGTCAAGTTCATTGACGTTCGCTTCTGCGACTTGCCCGGAGTGATGCAGCACTTCAACGTGCCCGCCGAGAGTGTCGGCGAGGACTTCTTCGCCGACGGCCAGATGTTCGACGGGTCCTCGATCCGTGGCTTCCAGGCCATCCACGAGTCCGACATGAA
>JAKOZM010000411.1 GCA_029779995.1 Actinomycetes bacterium | reverse complement strand
CAACTTCACAGGCTGGTTCTTGCGCACCGCACCCTTGGCCACGAGGGTCTCCTTGGAGACCTCGCCACCCTCCGGGAACAGCGCCTGCACCTGAGCAAGGTTCACGACCTGGAAGGTCACCTTGTTGGGGCTCTTGAAGCCCTTGAGTTTGGGCAGACGCATGTGCAGCGGCGTCTGGCCACCCTCGAAGTAGGCCGGGATCTGGTTACGGGCCTTGGCACCCTTGGTGCCGCGACCAGCCGTCTTACCCTTGGAGGCCTCACCGCGGCCCTTGCGCGTCTTCGCGGTCTTGGCCCCGGGGGCCGGCCGCAGGTGATGCACCTTGAGCGTCATTGCTTAACCTCCTCAACCGCCACCAGATGGATGACGGTGTTGACCATGCCACGCAGTTCGGGACGGTCCTCGATCTCTACTGTCTGCCCGATCTTGCGCAGGCCCAGGGTCCGCAGGGTGGCGCGCTGGTTGGCGGTGCCACCGATGGGGGAACGGGTCTGCGTCACTTTCAGCGTCGCCACCTCAGGCCCCCTGTCCTGCGGCTTGGGCACGCAGCAGAGCGGCCGGAGCGACATCCTCGAGGGGCAGACCACGGCGGGCTGCCACCTGCTCGGGACGCTCCAGCTCCTGCAAAGCCTTTACCGTGGCCCGCACGATGTTCAGAGCGTTGTCCGAACCCAGTGACTTGCTCAGCACGTCATGCACACCAGCGCACTCCAGCACGGCGCGCACCGGGCCACCGGCGATGACACCGGTACCCGGCGACGCCGGACGCAGCAGCACCACACCGGCTGAGTCCTCACCCACGATGGGGTGAGGAATCGTGCCCTGGATGCGCGGCACCTTGAAGAAGTGCTTCTTGGCCTCTTCGACACCCTTGGCGATCGCCGCGGGCACCTCCTTGGCCTTGCCGTAGCCGACACCCACCATGCCGTCGCCGTCACCGACGACCACCAGTGCGGTGAAGCTGAACCGACGGCCACCCTTGACGACCTTGGCGACGCGGTTGATGTTCACCACCCGCTCGATGTACTGCGACTTCTCGGCGTTGCGACCACCATCACGGCGGTCCCGGCCGGAACGATTCTGATTCGACATGTCTCTCCTAGAACTCCAGGCCGGCTTCGCGGGCACCGTCGGCGACTGCGGCGATCCGGCCGTGGTAGCGGTAACCACC
>JAKOZM010000408.1 GCA_029779995.1 Actinomycetes bacterium | reverse complement strand
GACGGCTGGTGGGACTGGGACATCGCCGGCGGTACCTGTTTCCTGTCACAGCGGTGGCGCCAGATGCTGGGACTTCGGCCGACGGCAGAGGAACTGGACGGCTTCTGGCTCGCTTGGATCCATCCCGACGACCGGCCAGGGTTCGAGACGATTCTGAACGCGGCTCTGGGCAGTGATACGACCAGCGTGGAGGCTGAACTGCACCTCGCCCACGCATCGGGCGACTACCTGCCGGTACTGGTGCGCGGCACCATTACCCGCGACGACCGGGGGGAGCCTGTCCGGTTCACAGGTTCGATCCTGGACCTCAGTGAGCGCAAGCGGCAGGAGCAGCAGGTCCGGCGCTTGGCATTCTACGATCCACTGACGGACCTCCCGAACCGCCGGCTGCTGCTCAGTCGCCTGCGGGAGACGTTCGAGCACAACACGAGGAGCCGGCACATCGCCGCCGTTTTGATGCTGGACCTCGACCGTTTCAAAGTGCTCAACGACACCCATGGGCACGCGGCCGGTGACCAGATGCTGCAGATGGCGGCCAGCCGGCTGCAGTTGCTGCTCGGCGAACCCGCGATCGTGGCCCGGCTCAGCGGGGACGAATTCATCGTGGTCCTGCCCGATCTGGGTCGCGACGAGGAGGCCGCCCTGGCCGCCGCGCTGCGTAGGGCGCAGGAGGTTCGAGAGGTCTTCCACTCACCCTTCCATCTGGACGTCACCACGATCCACCAGAGCACCACCATCGGTGTGGCACTGGCCGTCGGTGGTGCCCTGACTGTCGACGAGATCCTGCAGCGCGCGGATCTGGCCATGTACGCCGCGAAATCGGCTGGACGCAACGCCGTGCGCGTGTTCGAGATGCAGATGCTCACCGACGCGGAGCAGTGGTCGAGGTTCGAGTCACGCCTGCGCATGGCGTTCCAAGGCGGCGGTCTGACCATGTACTACCAGCCGCAGGTCGACGCTACCGGCGTGTTGCGCGGCGTCGAGTCCCTGCTGCGTTGGATCCCGCAAGGCGGGTCAGCGGTGCGCACCGACGACATCATCATGTCGGCCGAGGACTCCGGGTTGATCCACGAGTTGGGCCTGTGGGTGCTGCAGACCGCCTGTGAGCAGGCGGCCGCATGGAGTGCCGGACCCGACTGTCGCATTGCGGTGAACCTCGGAGCCACGGAGTTCCTGCACCCCGACTTCCCCGAACGCGTGCTGTCGATCCTGCGGTCGACGGGCGTGCCGGGCAGTGCGATCCGCTTGGAGATCACCGAGGCGACTGTGGTCAGTGACCTCGAGTTCGCGGCTGACCGGATGGAGATGCTGCGCTCGCACGGTATCGAGTTCTCCCTCGATGACTTCGGCACGGGGTACTCCTCTTTGACGTATCTGCGGCGACTGCCACTGTCAGAGGTCAAGATCGACCGCAGTTTCGTGAAGGATTTCCCGCGGGATCCGCAAGACGCCGCGATCGTCAGTGCTGTGATCTCTCTTGGATCGTCGCTGGGCTTGCGGGTGATCGCGGAGGGCGTGGAGACGCGGGAGCAGTTCGATGCGCTCACGCTGGCTGGGTGTGACATCTTCCAGGGATTCCTCGTGGGCACCCCGCAGCCCCCTCCCAAGCGGCTGGAGGAGTTGCGGCTGCCGCTGCGCCACGACGTGTGAGGCCTTGAGCGCTACCCGCTGTTCGTCTCGTGGGGTTTCGCACCATCCGCCCAATCGCCGCGCTCTCGGAAGCAACTGGGCACTCGTTGTCACGACACGCCGCGGCCCATCGCACCAACCGCCCAATCACGGGCTGCCAACGGCCAACAGAAAACCGCCCCTTGCCAACCCTCGGTATTCATGTCACTCTAACTGACATGAATAAGCGGCCTTACACAATGACCGTCCGGGCCGAGGCCGCCGAACAGACCTCACAGCGCATCCTGCGGGCCGCAGCGCAGACCTTCTGGGCCAACCCCACAGTCGACATCTCGCTGGAGACGATCGCCGGCCAGGCCGGCGTCACAACCCGCACCGTCCTGCGCAAATTCGGTTCCAAAGAGGGTCTGCTCAAAGCCGCTGGCGCCGCTGAGATGCAGCGCACCGAATCCCAGCGGCGGACCCCTGCAGGCGACATCGATCAAGCCGTCACAGTCCTCGTCGACCACTACGAAGCGATGGGGGATCAGGTGCTCGGCCTGCTGCATGCGGCCTCAACCATGCCCGCGCTGAAGGACATCGTGGAGCAGGGTAAGGCACTGCACTGGCAATGGTGTCGCGATGTCTTCGGGCCCTACCTACAAGCCCTGCCGCCCGACGCCCGGCAGATCAGACTGGCGCAATTCGTCGCCGTCTGCGACGTCCACATGTGGCAGCTGCTACGCCAGGACGCCGACCTGTCCCGCGCCCAGACCGAACACGCCCTCGTCGAACTGCTCATCCCCCTCACCAAGGAGCCGACATGACCATCCTGATCTACACCTCCCCCGCCCAGGGCCACCTCTTCCCGGCGATGGCCGTCGCTGCCGAACTGCGTAACCGCGGCCACCGGGTGCACATCGCGACCTACGCCGATGCGGTTCCCAAACTGCGCGGCCTCGGCTTCGACGCCACCCCGATCGACCCGCAGGTGGAGTCCGTGGTCATGCGCGACTACCAGGCCCGTACCGCTCCCAGGGCCCTGGCCGCCTCAGTGAGCACGTTTGTGCAGCGTGCCACCTTCGACGGTCCCGACCTGTCGCGGCTGATCGAGGACCTCGCCCCGCAGGCGCTGCTCATCGACGTGAACAGTTGGGGTGCGCTGGCCGCGGCCGAGCGGTGGGACGGACCGTGGGCCGCGTTCTGTCCTTACCCGCTGCCCGTACGCTCGGCGGACGCCCCGCCATTCGGCCCGGGACTGCCCCCCGCCGCTGGGCCGCTGGGCCGGATGCGGGACACCGTGCTACGGCCCCTGGTCCTGGGCACGATGGAACGGACCATGCTGCCAGGCCTCAATCAGGTCCGATCGACCATGAGCCTGCCGGCGCTGAATCACCTCGACGACCAGTTCCGCACCCCGCCGCTGATGCTCGCGATGACGGCCCAGCCCTTCGAGTACGCGCGGCGCGACTGGCCGGCCAACGTGGCGTTGGTGGGGCCCTGTGAGTGGGAGCCGCCTGCCGAGGTCCCGGAATGGTTGTCGGACCTGGCCGGTCCGATCATCGCGGTGACCACCTCCTCGGAGTTCCAGGACGACGGCCGGCTGATCCGCACGGCACTCACGGCGCTGGCGGATGAGGACGTCACGGTGGTGGCAACGGCTCCCAGCGGCCACCTGGCCGATTTCGATGTCCCGCGTAACGCCCGGCTGGAGCGCTTCGTCAGCCACACCGCCCTCTTCGAGCGTGCCGCCTGCGTGGTCACCCACGCGGGTATGGGCTCCACACAGAAGGCGCTGGCCCGGGGGGTGCCGGTCGTGGCGGTCCCGTTCGGCAGGGATCAGGCCGAAGTCGCCCGCCGGGTGGCCGTCGCCGGGGCGGGAGTCCGCCTGCCCGCGCGCCGCCTGTCACCGCAACGCCTGCGCAGCGCGGTCAGAGCGGCGACCGCGCTGCGGGCCGGAGCCCAGCGCGTCGCCGACGGATTTGTCACGGCCGGTGGCGCACGGGCCGCTGCTGACGCGTTCGAGCACACGCTGCTGACGACACACCTGACGCCCCCGCCCGGCTCCTGGATCAGCTTGCGGGTGCGGAAGAATGGCTGCGGAACGAGGTGACCATGACCGCTCAGGCCCTGCGCCGCAGCCGCATCGATCTGGACGACCGGCCGTTCATCGTGATCTGGGAAGCCACCCGCGCGTGTGCTCTGGCCTGCCAGCACTGCCGAGCCACTGCGGTTCCCCTGCGCGACCCGCGCGAGCTCACCACCGAGCAGGCCTACGCCGTCATGGATCAGGTACGGGAGTTCGGCGCACCCCCGCCGTTCTTCGTCATCACCGGCGGGGATCCGTTCGAACGCCCGGACCTTTTCGACCTGGTGACCTACGGGTCCTCGATCGGCCTTCCCGTGGCGGTCTCCCCCTCGGGCACCCCGGCCCTGCACCGCGGGAATCTGCAGCGCCTGCTGGACGCGGGGGCCCATGCCATCTCGTTGAGCCTCGACGGTGCGACGGCAGCCACTCACGATGCCTTTCGGGGGGTCCCCGGCAGCTTCGATCTGACCCTGCAGGGTTGGTCGGACGCCCGCGATGTGGGGCTCAAGGTGCAGGTCAACACCACGGTCACCCCGCAGAACCTGCACGAGCTGCCCGACATTCTGGCGATGATCGCGCAGCGCGGCGTCCTCACCTGGTCGCTGTTCTTCCTGGTGCCGACCGGCCGCGGCGAGCACCTGCGGCAACTCAGCGCGCAGCAGGCCGAGGACGTGCTCAACTTCTGCTACGAGGCGGACAAGGTGGTCTCGTTGAAGACCACCGAGGCGCCGTCGTTTCGCCGGGTGTGCGTGCAGCGCCTGGTGTGTGAGGACCTGGGGTTGGATCCCGTCGACGAACTCGGCCTTGGTGAGGTGTACCAGCACCTGCACAACCGCCTGGCTGGCCTCGACCTGACGACCTCCGCGCAGCTGCGCCGGCCTCCACTGAAGGTCAGTGCCGCCCGCGGTTTCGTGTTCGTCTCCCATGTCGGGGACGTGTATCCCAGCGGCTTCCTGCCGACCCCGGCCGGGAACATCACGCAGGAGTCCTTGGCAGACGTCTACCGCAGTTCAGCGCTGTTCCAGTCCCTGCGGGACCCCGCGGCGCCCACCGGTCGGTGTGGTGTGTGCGAGTTCAACCGGGTGTGCGGCGGGTCCCGGCCGCGGGCGTACGGCGCCACGCACGACCTCATGGCCGATGACCCGCTGTGCGGGTATGAGCCGGGATCGTTCGGGCATGCCCATGCTGTTGAGGGGCTGCTAGCGGCGGGTGCCTGAAAGCTGCCGTCACCCGAACGAGCAACCTGGGAGGGTTCTTTTGACATCGAAGTGGGTGGCCACGGCCACCGTCATTGTGATCGCGGGGCTCATCCCGGCGGCCGGCCCGGCGCAAGCGGCCGAGAAGGACATCACCGTTCTGGGCATCAACGACTTCCATGGACGGCTGCTGCCCAACGCGTCCAGCGGCGAGGCGGGAGCGGCGGT
>JAKOZM010000399.1 GCA_029779995.1 Actinomycetes bacterium | reverse complement strand
CGGGCTGCGGTCGTGCTGCCGGACAACGTCCTCTTCGAGGGCGGCGCGGGCGAGACCATCCGACGCAAGCTGCTCACGGACTTCGACCTGCACACGATGCTTCGGCTGCCGACCGGCATCTTCTATGCGCAAGGCGTCAAGGCCAACGTCCTCTTCTTCGACAAGAAGGTGGCACGGCCCGGGCAGCCGTGGACGGAGCGACTGTGGGTCTACGACCTGCGGACGAACAAGCACTTCACCCTCAAGCAGAACCCGCTCCGGCGAGCCGACCTGGACGACTTCGTCACGGCATACCAGCCGGGTGGGCGCGGCCAGCGCGAGGAGGGCGAGCGATGGAAGTCGTTCAGCTATGACGAGATCATGGTCCGGGACAAGGCCAACCTCGACATCACCTGGTTGCGCGACGAGTCCCTCGAGGACCTCGACAACCTGCCCTCGCCCGAGGTTCTGGCCCGCGAGATCGTCGAGGACCTCGCTGCCGCGCTGCAGGAGTTCGAGGCAGTGGCAACGGCATTGGAGGAGCAGCTCGGGCAGTCACGGTAGGCCCCTTTTCAATGGTGACGAATACCGGTATGTTCACAAATCGGTGAGTCACACCAGATCCCAGATGGATCAAACATGACCCGGGCGACCTGACCAACCGACCGGACGAGACCGGGCTACAAACCCTCTGGCCCCCTCACACGAGAGTTGAGTGCCGGAGGACGAAGTGGTCGAGAAGCAGCCAGGCGAAGCCCGACGCGGTCGTCCGCGTCTGCACGCGATCCCGACCGACTGCCCGGTGCGCGTCGAGCTGCGGCTTGCCCCAGACGTGGCCCGCCGGCTCTTTGCCGTCGCGGCCCACACCGGGCGCACCGTCAGTGCCGTCGGCGAGTCCGCCCTCAGCCAAGCCCTGCCGCAGGAGCGGGCCATGTGACGTCCGTTCGGGCCGCATCTGGGAGCCCGTGACCCCCCAGACACGACGAAAGCCGGGCGGCTACCCGGCTTCGACGCGAATCGCGGCTTGTGCCGCGCTCAAGTTCTCACACCCAACCCCGAGGGGCTGACTGCTGCCATTGTGGCGACCCGGCGTGCCTACGTCAACGGTGAGCTCCCCGTCGAAAGGAACTCACTCATGCGCACACGTCATCCAAGCGTGCCCCACAGGCTCGGTCGACGGACAAGCTTCATCCCGCCCTTGGAGGGCCGCGCCGCGAACTGGGCC
>JAKOZM010000385.1 GCA_029779995.1 Actinomycetes bacterium | reverse complement strand
GACGGGATCGCCAACGCCGAGGGCCGCGTCCGCCAGGCGTCGGACAAAATCGCACGAGCTCGGGAGGCCGAGCGAACGGCGGCGGCCAAGCTCCAGATCGAGGAGACCAAGCTCCAGGAGCTCCGCGACCGAGGGATCACCGGCGGGTCCCGCTACCTGGCCCAGGCCGAGCGCGTCCGCCAGGCCCAGGGCCGACAGACTCAATCCGCCCGGGGAACCCGGGACGCCACCGAGGCGTTGGAGCGCGCCCAGCGAGAGCTCACCGAGGCGAACAACGCCACCGAGGACTCGGCCGGCCGTGCCGGCGGAGCTCTCTCCGGACTGGCCGGCAAGGCCAAGGAGGCCCTGACCTCGGTCAAGGGTCTGGCCCCCCTCGTCGGCGGAACCGTCGGCGCCACCTTCATGGCCAGCATCACCACGGCCATGGATAACGAGGTCATCAACGACAAGCTGGCCGCGTCCCTCGGTGCCTCCCCGGCGTTGGCCAAGGAGTACGGGGACACGGCCGGCCGGCTCTACTCCGCCGGATTCGGCTCCTCCATGGAGGAGGTCTCCGAGACCATCGGGATCCTGTCCAACTCGTTCCGAACCCTCGGTTTCGAGGGCGAGGTTTCCATGGACAAGGCGGCCGAGCGCGCGCTGAACTTCGCCAACGTGTTCGGTACCGACGTCCAGGAGAGCGTGACCACCGTGTCCACGCTCATCTCCTCGGGACTCGTCAAGGACACAACCGAGGGATTCGACCTCATGACGGCCGCGTTCCAACGAGTGCCGGCAGGCATGAGGGGCGAGCTCCCCGAGATCCTCCACGAGTACGGCGTGAACTTCCACGCCCTCGGGTTCAGCGGTGAACAGGCGTTTAACGTCCTCGTCCAGGCCGCCGACAAGGGCAAGTTTGCCCTGGACAAGACCGGGGACGCCCTCAAGGAGTTCACGATCCGGGGCTCGGACATGTCCAAGGCGTCCACCAACGCCTACAAGGCCATCGGTCTCGACGCCGAGGAGATGAGCCGGAAAATCGCCACCGGTGGCCCCGAGGCCCAGGCCGCTCTCCAGGCCACGGCCAAGGGCCTCCTGGGTATCCAGGACCCGGCCACGCGCGCCAACACGGCTATAGCTCTGTTCGGTACGCCCCTGGAGGATCTCTCGGTAGACCAGATCCCCGCGTTCCTGGAGGGTCTGTCCGGCGGTGAGAACGCTATGGCCGGGTTCGCGGGCGCCACCGACAAAATGGGCCAGACCTTGAACGATAACGGGGCCGCCAAGCTGGAGGCCCTCAAGCGTTCGATCACGGGCGGCCTGACCACCGCGCTCGGGAAGTCCGCGCTCTGGCTATCCAAGAACGTGCCTCTCCTCAAGGACCTGGGCATAGCCGCCGGCATTACAGCGGCGGCCCTGGGTACCCTGGCGTTGCAACAGTCCATCATGGCCGCCGGCGGTATCGCGGCGTGGTTCTCCCGCATGATCGGACTCACCAAGGCGTGGGCGTCGTCCCAGACGATCCTCAATCTCGTGATGAACGCCAACCCGCTCGGCATCGTCATTATTGCGGTGGCGGCCCTCGTGGCCGCCATCGTCCTGGCCTACCGCCACTCCGAGACGTTCCGGAACATCGTGGCGGCGGCATGGAACGGGATCAAGGTGGCCATCGGTGCCGTGTGGTCCTGGATCTCGACTACCCTCTGGCCCGGTATCCAGGCCGTGTTCAAGGGTATCGGCGCCGTGGCAGGGTGGCTCTGGCAGAACATCATCCTCCCAGCATGGAACGGGATCAAGGTCGCCATCGGTGCCGTGTGGTCCTGGATCTCGACTACCCTCTGGCCCGGTATCCAGGCCGTGTTCAAGGGTATCGGCGCGGTCGTTAACTGGCTCTGGCAGAACATTATCCAGCCGGCATGGAACGGGATCAAGGTCGCCATCGGTGCCGTGTGGTCCTGGATCTCGACTACCCTCTGGCCCGGTATCAAGGCCGTGTTCAAGGGTATCGGCGCCGTGGAAATGTGGCTCTGGAAAAACATTATGGTGCCGGCGTGGAATGGCATTAAATCCGCCATCAAGACCGTGTGGAACTTTATCAAGCCCGTGTTAGACCTGTTCAAGGCCGGTATTGACGTTCTCGGGAATGTCGTTAAATGGCTCTGGAAAAACATTATGGTGCCGGCGTGGAATGGCATTAAATCCGCCATCGAGACCGTGTGGAACTTTATCAAGCCGATTCTGGACAATATCGGTAAAGGTATCCATGCCGTCGGCACAATTGCCGCCAAGGTCGGGGACTCCATGCGCAACGCCTTTAACGGCGTGGTGAAGGTTCTCAAGGTCCCGATTCACGCCGTCGGTAAGCTCCTGGCCTCGGTCCCGGAGAAGGTCCTCGGGATCTCCATTCCCGGCGCCTCCACGATCCGCTCCTGGGGCGAGACCCTCCAGTCCCTCCGCACCGGTGGCATGATCGACGCGCAACCGGGCGGGTTCGTGGTGAACGCCAAGGCGTCGCGCCAGTACGCTCCCCTCCTGTCGCGTCTCGGCGGCCAGAAGATCCAGGGACCCGGCTCCGGGACCTCGGACTCCATCCTGGCCAAGGACGACCAAGGCCGGCCGCTGGCCAACGTGAGCAATGGAGAGTTCTATTTCCCGCCGGGGATGGCTCTCCCGATCCTCGGGTTCCTGAAACTCCTCAACGAGGGGGACTACGACGGGAGCATGTCGGCCCTTGGCGTGGAGGAGGACTCTCCCGTCGTGGACATGCTCCTCCGGTCTCGGCGGGCCATCCTCGGCCTGGCCGGCGGCGGCTCCATCGGAGAGCCCTACGGCCTCCCCACGGGGACGAATATCTCCTACGGGGGGAGCGGGTTCCCGGGGTGGGTTACCAAGCTCGGCGCCGAGCACAACGTCAAGCCTTCCACCTACGCCGGCCACCAAGAGAGCGACCGGGGAGAGGCCGGCTACGCGCCGAACCCGAGCCACCTCAACCGTGGGATCGACTGGTCTGGCGACGTCAACGCCATGCAAAAGTTCGCGGAGTGGCTCCTGTCCATCGCGCCCTCCACCGACGCGCTGGAACAGATCATATGGATGAACCCGGGGACCGGCCAGAAAATCGGCTGGCACGGGCGGACACAGGACGATGGCTCCTACTTCGCCTCGGACTACGGCGGTCACCAGGATCACGTCCACACGCGCCAGGCGGCGGCGTTCGGCGGGGCGGCCATCATCCCCAAGGTTCCCGATACCTCCACGGCCGTTCCGAACTACGAGAGCCCGGACCTCACCACGACCACGCCAGGGGCCGACGTCCCCGGGGGGAGTGTTCCCAACGCGCCCACGGGCAACGGGGGACAGGAGAACACGACCAAGGTCCGGATGAAGTCGTTTAAGGAGCTCGGCTCGGATCTCGGCGGCATTCTGGCCGAGGGCGTGGGAGAGACCCTCGGGCTCCCCGATTGGATCATGGACCCTCAGGGCTACATCGACTCCAATTCGGACGACGGGAGCAACGTCCGGACTCAGGACACCAAGAATCAGAACGCGGCCAACCAAGGCGCCAACGCCGGGAATAACGCCATCAACACGGACCCGGCCGCCCCCTTGGACCCGTCCAAGCAATTGGACGTCCCCCCGGGCTACGTCCCGCCGGCCGACCAAGGCGCCGGCGGCCGGAAGGGCGCGGACCTCTACGCCTACGAGATCGCACGGGCCGCCAAGGCCGCCGGCGTGGGTAAGAAGGGCGCCATCATCGGCATGGCCACCTCCCTCGTGGAGGCGGGGAACCCGCTCAAAATGTGGGCCAACTCCAAGGTGCCGGCGTCCCTCAAGTTCCCCCATGACGCGGTGGGATCGGACGGGACCTCGGTCGGCCTATTCCAGCAGCAGCAGCAGAACGGCGCCTGGGGGACCCTGGCCGACAACATGGACCCGTTCCGCTCGGCCGGCATGTTCTACAAGGCTCTCAAGGCCGTGCCCGGTTGGGAATCGATGGACCCCGGCGCAGCGGCCCAGGCCGTCCAGCGCTCGGCGTTCCCGGATCGGTACGCGGCGAACATGGGCGCGGCCGAGGCCCTCCTGGCAAAGACCGGCCTATTTGACACTGGCGGGATCTGGGAGCCCGGAACCCTCGGATTCAACGATCTGAACGAACCCGAACTGGTGTTGAAGAAACACCAGTGGGGAGTGATGGACCGCAACGCCCGCGTGGTGGAGGCCCAGGTTCGCCAGGGCGGAGCCGGCGGGGACAATCGGATCGCGGATACCCTCATCGTCCAGGGCTACACGGCCGAGGAGGTGGCCCAGCAATGGCGCCGGCAGCAATGGGAACGGACCGCCGGCTACGGATCGTCAAGGAACAGGTGAGGCATGGCACGCGGTAGGAACGTCCGCTACATCTCCCCCGGGGGCCACGTGTGGCACCTCCACGGGGAGGACATGGGCGCCGAGGGCGTCTACCTCACGAGCTTGGCCGGGTTCTATCACCAGGTCCGCGTCCCGGTCACCCTCACGCCGGCCTACATGCGCGGCGCCATCCCCGGGCCGCCTAAGACCGACGCCTCCAGTATCGGCATGAAGATATTCACCTCGGCCGAGACCCCGGAGGAGTGGGAGGAGGTGGAGAGCCGGTGGTGGAACGCCGAGACCGGGTGGAGTGACGAGGAGGACGGGACCCTCGTCGTGGAGTCCCTCTCGACGGGGACCACGCGCTGGCAACCAGTACGCCTGTCCAAGTATCCCGAGGACCCGTTCGACTACGAGCCCGAGGACACGATGGACTGGAACATGAGCGTGATCTCCTATGACCCCGGTTGGCGTGGGCCTCTCCTGAGATCCTCGTGGACCGGCGGCCCGGGCGTGGGCACGATCACGCTGGCCAACCCGGGGGACCTGGAGACGTGGCCCCATTTCGCCGGTGATCCGGTCCCGGGGATACGCCTCCCCGACGGTATCGACGGCACTCAGGTAGCCCTCCCGAACACGATGGACCCCGATAACGGAGAGTTCCTCGTGGTGACCGATCAACTGGAGGTGACCATAGAGGATATGGCCAACTCCCAGGTTGTCGCGCTCCTGGCCGGCCTCATGTTTCAGAACCCGATCCCGCCGGGGACCGGGGTCGTCCAGGCGCCGATCCAGGCCGGCGGAGCCACCACGATCCGGGCCACCATTCAACCGCTCTACCGGAGGCCCTGGGGATGACCGCGACGATTGACGAGCTCCGCCTGGACGACGTTCGTAACATCATCCTGACGCGCAAGCGCGCGGACCGCGAGGACCGGCTCAAGCGGCCGGTGATATGCGTTCGTGATGAGGCATGGGAGCCGGTTTGCTACCTCCGGGGAGAGCTGGCC
Organism: Actinomycetes bacterium; assembly: GCA_029779995.1. The sequence goes on along the minus strand of JAKOZM010000385.1, from coordinate 4,397 downwards.
GCCTCGTTTGAGGAGATCCTCAACGATACGGGCGAGGGTGAGTTCACGATCCCCGCGTCCCACCTACTGACCGCGTGGCTCCTGGACCCCGAGCGGCGTCTCAAGGACGTGCATATCACGGTGGAGACGACCTACAAGCGGTGGGGCGGCAAGGCCGACTATATCCAGCGCGTGACGCGCGCCGGCGAGCTGGCAGCGGTCCGGGTCCATTTCCTCCACGACTACAACCGCGCCAAGAAAATCACGTGCTACGCCAACCCGGCGACGCCGGCCGAGTTTCAGTTCCCAAAGGCCATGCCCTACGCCGGCCCGGGTTGCTCGGGCGTCACCATTTACGGGATCACGAACAACGCCCGGATCAACCTCGGACTGTGGGAGATCCCGGCCAACTTTTTCAACCCGGCGGCATGGGTTGCCGGCTGGAACGCGGCCGATTGGTGGACTCATTTCGTCCCGATCAACCCGCTAACCGACACGAGCCGGTGGACCGTGCTCTCGTCCCGGTTCGCCAACTTCCACGACCTCGTAGGCCCCACGCTGGCCGACGGCCAGTTTCACCTCTCGGTGACCCGCTGGCTCCCCGGGGATCCGTGGCCCATGTCCGCGTTCATCCCGACGCCTCCGGACCACTCGGTCCGCCTGTTCAAGTGTCTGGACAAGTCGGGCTACTCGGGGCCGACGGGGACCATGGTGGACGGGCTCCTCAATCTCGTGGGGACGACGGCCGAGGACTACATACACGAGATCATCACCCTGGCCGCGCGTCCGGATCTGGCGAACTACAAGCTCCCGGGCTGGTTCGGCACGGCCCAGGCCGCCCCGTTCGTCGTGTTCCCCGAGGGCAAATACTCCCGCACCGCGTCCACGGAGATGACGATTCACAAGGCCATGGCCTACGCCATGGTGACCGGCGGCAAGTCCCCGCAATGGGTCAACTCGGCCGCCAAGCTGGCCGCCAACGCGGCCCTGGGCTACCTCGGCGCGGCCATCGGCAACCCGGGCCTGGCCTTGGGCGTGTTCGACTTCCTCATCGAGGACGTCATCCTGGCGTTCCACCGGATCTCGAATACTCTGCTCAAGGAGCAGATGGGACCGGACGCCGATCCCGAGGCGTGGGTCCAGGGTCCCGGCGTCGGGTTCACGCTCTCCACGCTCCAAGCCCTCCGGACCGGGTTCTGGGACAACCGTGGTTACACGAGCTACAAGGCCGAGATCGAGGACGGGGCGCCCTGGCGTGTCGGTAAACACTTCGACCTCGGGGACCGTATCGCCTTCGAGATCTCGGGCCAGCTCTACGTCGATAACGTCCGTTCGCTGCAAATCGCCTGGGACCGGACCACCGCGCCGATCTGGACCATTGCCATCGGCAACGACGAGGCCGAGGAGGAGCCGGCGGCTAAGCTCATGCGGTACAAAGAACAACTGTTCTCGTTGCTCCAGCAACAGGGCGTAGGGGTCTAGGAGGCCAACCCATGGGTAAGTACCTGGAGCCCGATCCCGACGTCTACAACCCGGACGAGGACCCGTCTCACCCGTGGGCGGACCTATTCCGGGACATACCGCGCAAGTGGCAACGGGTCCCCAACGCGGCCGGCTCGGACGGGTTCGTGTTCGCGCCGGCGGGGCCTGGGACCATCACGCTCCCCACCACGCCGTCGGACTTGGCGCGCCATGCTCAGCTCTGCGGGTTCAAGCTGGACGAGACCGCGCGCAAGGTCCAGCGGATAGACCCGATCCGGGGCGGCCGTTCGTTCACAAGTCCGGGTATCTGGCAGGACCTCCGCCTCCCGATCCCGGAGGGGAACCCGGTCAATGAGGTGGTGGCCAAGGCCGCGGAACACCAGCTCACCCCGGCCGAACTCATGCAAGCGGCCGAGGCACTCAAGGCCCAGGCCGAGATCCAGGCCGGATAGGACATCATGCCCACCTCCGACGACTACGCGCGCGCGACAATCCGAGCTGGCCGAGATCTCGGGATCTCGGTCCGCGGAATCAAGATCGGCCTGGCCACCAACATCGTGGAGGTCGGGTATCCGCTCAAGATGTACGCCAACTCCAAGGTCCCCGAGTCGCTCAAGCTCCCCCATGACGCGGTGGGGTCGGACGGGTACTCCGTGGGCACGTTCCAGCAGCAGATCCGCAAGGGCACCAACGGGGCCTGGTGGTGGGCCGATTGTGCCCTTGCATGGACCCGTACAAGTCCGCGGTCCTGTTCTTCACCCGGCTCAAGGCCCTCAACTACAACGACACGACGCGCTCCCCCGGTTCGTTCGCCCAGGCCGTCCAGGGGAGCGCATATCCTGGGCGATATGACCAGAGGTTCTCCGAGGCCTCGGCACTCTATGACCGACTAGCAGGGAGCACCGCTACCGTGGCCAAGTTCGATTACGGGATCACCCAGACCATGCACGGGTACAACGCCAATTCGGTGGGGATCGGCAACTCCAACGGACCCCGAGAGCGTACGCCGTACTTCGTTCTCCATACCCAACAGGCCAAGTCCACCGCGGTGAACCTGGCCAAGTTCTGCAACAACTCGGCGGGCGGGTCCAACCCCGTGGCCTACAACCTGGCCGTGGACGGCCGGGACACCATCGTCATCGTCCCGCTCAATGAAGGACCTTGGGCGGCGGCCGACGCCAACAACATCGGGATTCACGCGTGTTTCGCCGGTTCGTTCGCGGAGTGGACGCGCGGCCAGTGGCTTGACGCGGTGGACGACTCCGGGGACGGACTCTCCGAGGACGCCGCAATCACCCGCATGGCCAAGGCCTTGGCGGCGGCTCACCTGGAGTACAACATTCCGCTGGTCTACGCGGGCGACGGCGGCCGGTCCGGCTGGCCGGTCAAGGCCTCGGGTGTCGTCGGACATATGGACTTCGGCGCGCGCGGCGGCGGGCACACCGACCCCGGCCGCGAGTTCATCGACGGCGTCATGTCCACGCTCCTCAAGCGCGCGCTCACGTTCGTCAAGAAGGGATGACCAGATGACCGACAACATGACCCCGCCCCCGGGCGTGGGACCCAACCCGGACGCCATTATCGACGTCGTACGCGACCAAGTGGAGGCCCTCCCGTGGTACACCCGATTCTCCAACACGGTCACCTCCGGCGTGGGTATCGCCCTTACGGGTATCTGGGCGGCCACCTCCTACGGCCTGGACGTTCCGGAACAGGCCACCGGGATCGTGTACACGGTCCTGGCCGTCGGGACCGTCCTGGGCGTGTACCGGACCAAGAACGGGGAGACCAAGGCCCTGGAGAAGTGGAGCCGCGACCGGCTCAAGCTGGACGGGTAGACCTCTACGCCATGGCAAGGATCCCCGAGGTCGTCCGGTTCACCGGCCTACAATTGACGTCGCTCATCACGGGAGTGATGGCCATTATCATGGGCCTGGTCTACTTCGGCTCGCAAGCTCGCGCGACCAGGCCGCCACTACCCTCGGGCCAGGTCTCGGTGGTAGTGGCCGTGGAGAGTTTCGCGCCCGTGTGGCCGCTCCTGTTCACGGTCATGGGTATGGTGTTGATCGGCGCGGTGACGTCGCGGAGGTTCGTGCTCGGGGCGCATGTCGTGGCCATATTCGGGTGGAGCTTCTACGGCGCCTCCATCCTCATCGGCGCGTTGCTCTCCGAACCGCCCACGCCTATCGTCACTGGCACCATGTCCCTGTTCGTGGCGGCGGTCCACTTCGGCCTCATCCAGGCGCACCAGGACGAGGACTACACGCTCTGCGCACTCCCGCAGAGCCGACGCGCAACGGGGGACGAAGACGAATGAGTCCGGACACCCTGGGGATCATGGCGGCGTTGGTCGTCTCCCTCGGGACAGCCGTAGCCGGCGCCATCACCGCGTGGAAGCGGGCGCCGGCCGACAACATTACGACGCTCCAGAGCCGGCTCCGCCGAGCCGAACGCCGGGAGGCCATCCTGGACGACGAGGTGGCTCACCTCTCGGAGTGGCGTATCTGGGCGCGCGGTTGCCTCCGCATGTTGCGGGAGTCGCTCGTGGCCAACGGCATCACTCCGCCGGCGTTCCCTCCCGAGCCCGAGATCCGAGCTCACGATGACCTAGAGGAGGCCACCTCGTGACGTCCCCCGATGGCGCCGGCATCCCCGACAAGGAGGACGTGGGCGGGTGGTCCGGCGGCTACGGTCCATTGTCCATTCTCGGCGCGTTCGGCGAGGCCCTCGTCCAAGGCATCACCGCCGGACTCCAGGTGGTGGTGGAAAACCTGATCACCGGCATCTTCTCGGGCTGGTTTGGTTCGGCCCCGGATGAGTCGACTCCCGAGCGTGCGAACTACACCATCAGAGCGATCAAGGATGCGGTGCTCAACGGCTACATCGTGTCCACGTTCACCTCGTCGGGGGTGTTCACGGTCACTGATCAGATGACG
>JAKOZM010000375.1 GCA_029779995.1 Actinomycetes bacterium | reverse complement strand
CCATAGTCCTCCGGCGACGCGGTCCCGTCCCAGAAACTGGTCCGGCCGAAGGCCCCGGCCCAGGAGAAGGAGAAATGCACGTGGTCGGTGTGCGGGTCCGACGGCGAGAGTTTGCGCCATCCCTCGCGGGCCCGGTACGCGCCCCAGATGCGGTGGTTGTAGCCGATGTACATGATCCCCAGACGTCGGGCCCAGTACGCCTGCTCACCATCCGGCCCGTCCGCCATCAACCAATTGATGAGGTCGGTCGCGGCGGCGAACTCATCGGGATCCTTCGCATTGGCCCGCCAGTCCCAGGCCCGGCCATCCAGGTGCTCGCTGACCCCGTCGTCGGTGCAGTTGCGCAGGGAGCCCCAGTCCTGGGTTGTGGGATAGGCGGCCAGCACCAGGTCGCGAAAGGCATCGACGCCCTTGCGCCACTTGGGGTCGCAGCTGGTCTGTGGGACATAACGGGCGAAGTCGTCGACAGGGCCCTTGAGCGCGGCAGCGTGCTGGGTCAGCCCGGTGGCGGCGCCGCCGGGCACGGGAGGCTTACCGGGCTCCGCGATGCTGGGCAGCGTGGACAGCAGGGGAGCGGCGGCCAAACAACATGCAGCTGCGGCAATTACGAGTTTCATCACGCCCCCCTTCGACGGATCGTTCGTCGCACCTTACCGATGACCCATCGGACTGCGCCAATCGAGCGTTGAGTCACCGCATGCCGGACGTCGACGTGCGGCATGAACTGCGCGTGAATTTGGCAGCCCCGGGGGTGATTTCGTTTCCGTTGCATGGCATTCTGGAAGAGGCTAATCGCGCAGCCAAACGGCGCTCGACCCCGCGCCGTCCACAGTCGATCGCGCGGAGACGGAGTGCACAGATGACGATTGCAGGACTCGAAAACCCCCCGACCAAGAACAAGAAGCTTCTTGAGTGGGTTGAAGAGGTCGCAAACCTGACCAAGCCGGATCGAGTGGAGTGGTGCGACGGCTCCGATGCCGAGTGGGAGCGGTTGACCCAGGCACTCGTGGACAGCGGGACCTTCACCCGGCTGAACCCCGAGTTGCGGCCCAACTCCTTCCTGGCCCGCTCGGACCCCTCCGATGTCGCGCGCGTCGAGGATCGCACGTACATTTGCGCCCAGCGCGAGATCGACGCCGGCCCGACCAACAACTGGATGGACCCCACCGAGATGCGCGGCATCCTCAAGGGTCTGTTCGACGGCTGCATGCGCGGGCGGACCATGTACGTGGTGCCGTTCTCGATGGGTCCGCTGGGATCGCGGATCTCGCAGCTCGGCGTGGAGCTCACCGATTCCCCCTACGTCGTCGTGAAT
>JAKOZM010000187.1 GCA_029779995.1 Actinomycetes bacterium | reverse complement strand
CACCCGCGAGACGAAGCGCTTTCGTGAGGTCGACTGAAGGGATACCGAGATCGAAGACGGGCGACTCGTAGGCTGCCCGGCCAGGCGCGCCCGCACCCTCCCGGATGACGTCGTTGAGAGCGCGCTTGAATGAGACGCCCTTGTCCTTCATCCGCTGGCGGATGAGGTGCTCGGTGTCCGGGTCCAGCGCGACCCTCGTTCTCATGATGAGAGCATGGCATCAGTCACTGTGATGCCTTGCTGTCAGGGCTCCTCCGCGAAGACCCCTGGAAGACCGCCGAATCGAGCCTTCGCGTCCCGGCTGACCACGACCCGGCCCGACTGTGCGGCATGCGCAGCGATGATGAGGTCGTGCGCACCACGAGGCTGCCCGGAGCGCTTGGCGTGCGCGATGAGACGGGCATGATGCGCTGCCGTCGCGCTTGTGTAATCGAGGACATCAACGTTATCCATGATCGCCGCCAGCGCCCGAGCGCGCATCGCCGCGCGCCCCGCGGTATCGGCGAGTTCTATTCCAGTTCGGTACTCGGCCACGGTGAGCGCTGCGATCGCGATCTCAGCGTCGTCCAGCGCTGTCCGATCGATGCTCCCTCTCTCGTAGTCGATGAGCAGGTTCGTATCGAGAATCAGACGCCGCGCCACGGATCCGGCACCTCCTGGGCCACGGCCTCTATTGCTTCCCGGATCTCGGCCGCGAACCGCTCGTCCGGCGCTTCGATGTCCGCGAGCGCTGCCCGCAGATCCCTGCCGGTACGCCGCCTGGCCGGCCTGATCTCCGCGATGGGTCGGTTTCCCCTGGTCACCGTGACGGACTCGCCGCCCTCGATGGCATCCAAGAGGTCCGAGAACTGGCGAGACGCTTCAGTAGCGGTGATCGTTCTCATGCAATCAGTGTATCTGATAATCTGATTTCTGCCTACGAGGCGTGCGCGTTGAAGGCCCACGACATTGCGGCGACCTCCTGCGAGGACAAGCCGTACGTGCGGGCGACAGGGACCCACTGTGAGACGGCCTTCTGGACCTGCGCGACGGCGTCGCTGGCTTGCTCAGCGCCGAGGCGGAAGTAGTCCGCGACAGAGAGTGCGAGCGAGATGCTCGCCGTGTCATCACCCAGGTCGATAGCCGTGCTGAGGTGCTTGGGCCCTGGCTCGGGGTTCGGATTGAGATCGAACGCTGGGGACAAGCGCCACGCGTCTCCGGCTACATGGAGGAATCCGTGGTTGCGCAGGTGGTCATCGGTATTGGAGATGAGGATGGAGAAGACAAGCCGGCGCCAGAGCTCGTGCAGGTCAGCGGTCGCGTGCGACGACTGCGTCTCGATGGCCTCGGCTATCTCCAGGTAGCTGCCCTGCTGTCCGTCGGTGGACTGGAGCATCGTCATCGCGCTGACATAACCGATCCGGCCGACCGGTCCACCATCGGCGTCGCGGGTCCGGTCAAACCGGTCCACGACAAGAACGCTGCGCCCGGCGAGATTGAGCAGGGTGCTAGCCGGGACGGTGATCCCGGCCCGGGTCGCGAGCTCGAGCGCGACCTTCTCCCACGCCATGACGTTCCACGTGTCGTGCGCGGCACTGGGGAACTTGGCGATGGCGAGCCCGCCGTCGGCATCGCGGACGTGCGCTTTGGGCCGCGCTCCGCCGAGCGAGCTGCCGACGCGGATGAGCCGCTGCAGGTCCGCCAGGTCCGCTGTGTCCGCCTCGGCTCGCGCAGCCAGGGTGAGCAACTCGGGCAGATCAGTCAGGGCAGGGACACCGTGGTCCTCGACCGCCTCGAACGGCCCGCCGCGGCGGAACCGGAGTGTTCCTTGTCGCAGGTCGTCACGGACCCCGAGGAGGTAGTCGATCTCGCCGAGGCTGCGCGGTTCGCAGCCTCCAGCTCGGGCCTGGGCGGCCTCCCGCCGCTTGACCAAAGTCCGGCCCCACCGGTCTGGCGCGCAGTCCCCGAACGCGCCGAACGTCGGATGCCCGACGGTGCTCTGGTGAGCGCCGGACCGGAGGGGCAGCCCCGGCTCCAGGGCGTAGGCACGCGGGTTTGCGATGTACTCCGGCAGGTAACTGAAGCTGGCGCTCTCGGTGCTGCCGCCGCGGCGGCGATGCGGGTACAGGGTGCCGGCACGCACATCGACGCCTTCGATAGACACCCAGACTTCGACGGCGCTCATGTGTCGGTTCCGCGAGTTCGCACCCTGGTCGGGAGTTCCTCGTCGGCGCGGAGGCGTCCTACATCGGTGGCGTAGGGGTCGAGTGCCTTCGTCAGCAGGTCCAGCACACCCAGCGCGCGAGCGACCCGCAAGAGGTTTTCCACGGAGGTTCCCTGCCCGCTCTCGAGGCGCAGAACGGTGCTACGGCTGATGCCGGCACGGTCGGCGACTTGCTCGACCGTCAGGTGGCGCA
>JAKOZM010000354.1 GCA_029779995.1 Actinomycetes bacterium | reverse complement strand
CAGAGCCCGTACGCACTCGGTGAGCGTGGCACCAGAGGTACGGACATCGTCGACCACGATCACCGCCTCCCGACCAGGTCGAGGCACCCACATGCTCCCCTCGAGGTTGCGCCGCCGCTGGCCAACGGACAACCCCGCCTGGTCCCTGCGTCGCCGTGCGCGCAGCAGTGTCCGCGTGGGCCAGCCGAGTCGCAGCGCCGCGAGCTGGGCGAGTTCGGCGGTGTGGTCGAAACCGCGGCGCCGCACGGCCACCGGCGACGATGGTGCTGGCACGATCAGAGCTGCCTCGGGAAGTAGTTCCAGCCCGGCCGCGAGGACGTCGCCAAGGACCGGTCCGAGAGTGCGGACGTTGCGGTCCTTGAACCCCACGATCGCGGCCGGCAGACATCCCGCGTATGGCGTGCAGGCGATCGTCACAGGGTCATCGGCTGTCTGCCACGGCGCGACAGCGGTGTTCAGATCATCGAAGCATTCGGTACACCAGGGTTTGCCCGGGCGTTCGCAGCCCAGGCACACGGATCCCAGAAACAGCGACACCGCGACATCCGACCAGCCCATGGCGCCCATGCTGCCCCGATCGCCAGCACCGGCGGACAGCGGCTGTGGATACGGGCCTCAACCCGGGTAGCGCGGTGAACTCCCTCGCACGCTGGGGATCCAGGTCGACCCGTTGAAGGACCAGATCTGCCCGTCCCCCGTGCCGGACAACAGGGGCTGGTCCGGTGCGGCAGCCACGGTGCGGGCGCGCGGCGGGCCACCGAGGTACCGCAAGGTGAACAGGCCCAGGTCCACAGTCGCGACCTGCGGGGGCTGGTCGACCGCTCGGGTCAGCATCGCCACGGTCGTCGCCGACGCCCAGACAGCGCCACGCACACTCACGTCGGCGAGCAGACGGGGGCCGGCCAGAGCCGGTGTCGTGGCGGTTCGGTCGACCCGCAGCACGTACGCCCGGCCATCGGAGACCACGACTGCCCGCGAGCCGTCGCGGGCGATCTGCACGCTCGTGATGGCAGACAACGGGCAGACCACGTCGCGTGCCCCCAGCACGTTCACCACCTGCACGCCGCCGTCCACCGCGACCCACAGCAGTCCGGTGCGGTCCCATGACCCGCCCCGGGTGCTGGCCACAGGCCCGCGTCGCCACTGCGACTGCGTCTCGGCCTGGGTGGTCAAAAGCACGCCGGTGGTATCGGTGGCGGCCAATGCAGTCTGGTCCAGGCTCACCAGCGGGTCGGTGACCGGGGGCTCGCCGGTCCCGGCTGCCCCCGCAACTGGCACGGCCGTGGCGGCGGCATCGAGGGCCAGAATCCGCCCGGAGCGGGCGATGAAGGCGGTGGCCGCGCCGCTGAGCCCATCCGGGTCGTAGTCGGGCCAGGCCGTGCGGGGTTGCGGAGTCTGGGCACCCGGCACCTCCACTGGTTGGCCGTCAGCGGTGATGACCAGCGCCGAGATACTCGCGATCTGGCGCAGCGTCCAGACCAGCTGGGCCGACAACTGCTGGCGGGCCACTGGATCTGCGGTGAGGATGGCCTGGTTGAAGTCGACCACTGCGACTCCGTCCGTGACCGAAACCCCCTGCACCGCGGTCCCCGGGGGGAAGGCGTTGATGACCGCCGGGGCCAGCCATCGGCTCGGCCCGGCCACCAACGCGCTGACCAGGTCGACAGTGACGTCGCCCTGACTGCTTTGGAACAGCACGGGGTTGGGCGCCACAATCCCACCGGGGCGGGCCACGTAGAACGTCTCGAACTCCCGGTAGGACCGTTCGATGGCCGCCCGGGACAGCAGCAGCCCGGGAGGAGCGCGATCGATACGCCAATCGGCGCCCTGCAGCACCAGGTCGAAACCCACCTCCAGCGTGGAGCCCGGTGGGGACTGCACGTACTGGGAGCGGTCCGAGATCAACCCCAACTGGCTGGCCGTCATCACCACTGTGGTGTCCGAGGTCTGAGTCAACACCTCGGTGTCGTTGCCGTAGACCCGCACTCCCAGGCTTGGGTTCCACTGCCGGGCGGCGGCCGGTGTGAGGTATTCCTTGGCCACGGCATGGGCGTCTTCGAACCCACTGGCCGCGTCCAGGAAGCCCTGCACGATCTCGGCCGGGGTCATCCCGGGCTGCGGCGGTCGCGCCAGCACCCGCACGAAACTGGTCGTGCCGGTATCGGTGACCTGCTGATCGACCTCCACGACCGGTCCGGACGTGGGCACTTGCGCACAGCCGGCCAGCAGCACGAGCAGCGCCACCCACCAACGCCTCACAGGGTCACCTCCTCCGGATCCAGCGGTAGGGGTGAGCCAGCGCCCACCAGCCCGCCCGCCTCGCGCGGGATGGTCAACCGGAAGCTCGCCCCTTGCCCTGGCCTGCCCCACACCGCCAGCCGTCCACCATGCAGGCGGGTGTCCTCCATCGCGATGGACAACCCCAGCCCGGTGCCCCCGATAGTGCGGGCCCGCGAGGGGTCACCGCGCCAGAACCGATCAAAGACGCGGGTCAAGTCCTTCTCGTCCAGCCCCCGGCCGTGGTCGCGCACGCTGACCGCGACACTGCGGTCATCGGCGCCCACCCGGATGTCGATGGGCTGGCCCTCGCCATGTTCGATGGCGTTGGAGACGAGATTGCGCAATACCCGCTCGATCCGGCGGGGATCGCACTCGGCCAGGCACACCTCGTCGGGGCCAGATAGCCGCAACTGGGTTCCCGCGGAGTCCGCCAGGGGCTGCGCGGCACTCACCACGCGCTGCGCAACGGTACGGATGTCCACCGTCTCCGACTCCAGCACCGCTGCGTTGGCATCAAACCGCGAGATCTCCAACAGGTCCGTCAGCAGCGTCTCGAAGCGGTCGATCTGGTCGTGCAGCAGTTCGGCGCTGCGGCTCAAGGCCGGCGGCAGGTCGTCGCGCTGCGAGTAGATCATGTCTCCGGCCATCCGGATGGTCGTCAGGGGTGTGCGCAACTCGTGGGACACGTCGGACACGAAGCGCTGCTGCAGCCGGGACAGATTCTCCAACTGCCGGATCTGGGTCTGCAGGGAGGCCGCCATGTCGTTGAACGACAGGGCCAGGGCCGCCAGGTCATCCTCGCCTTTGACCGGCAGCCGCTGCTCGAGGAATCCGGCCCGCAGGAGTTCGGCCGTGCGCGCGGCCTGCCGCACGGGCCGGACCACGTGCCGGGCGATGAACAACATGAGCAGGCCCAACAGCGTGACCAGGATGATGCCAGCGGCCCACGCCGTGGAGCGCACCAGATCAAGGGTGCCCTGGAGTTCACCGAAGGGGAACAGGTAATACACCTGGTAGGCCTGCGACCCGACCGGGATCAGCGAGCCCACGACCAGCCCGGGCTCACTGGGGCCGGTCACAAACCGGATCTCGGAGTAGGTCCATGCGCGTTCCCCCTGGGTGCGCACCTGGGCCCGCAAGTCAGTTGGCACGCTTGCCACCTCGACCAGGTTGGTGCCGCGTTCCGGCATCGGGGCACCGGTGCTGGCACCGTCGAGCAGCAGCACCTCATAAGCAGCTCCCCCTTCGTTACTGTTCACCAGCGCGTTCATGATGGCGTCGGCCAGCCCCTCAGATGCGGTCGGTGGTCCGGCCTCCGAGGCCTGCAGAACGACCTGCTCGGCCGCTGCGAGGCCAACGTTGGCCTCGGCGATGGACTTGCTCGTGTTGGCGTCCACCAGACCGTTGGTCACACGCACCAGCAGGAATGCCATGGCACCGCCGACCAGGATGGCCGACGCGATCAGGGTCATCGTGACCACCCGGGTGGCCAGCGAGCGCCGCCAGCGAAGCAGCAGTCGAGACGCCACCGCTAGTCCGTGGTGTCGCTCGCCTTGTACCCGACACCGCGCACCGTGAGGACGAGTTCGGGATTCTCCGGATCCTTCTCGATCTTCGACCGCAGCCGCTGGACATGGACGTTGACCAGTCGAGTGTCCGCGGGATGCCGATAGCCCCAGACCTCCTGCAGCAGTACCTCGCGACTGAACACCTGCCACGGTTTACGCGCCAGACAGACCAGGAGGTCGAACTCCAGCGGTGTGAGCTCGATGGCCGACCCGTTGCGTCGGACACTGTGCCCGGCGACATCGATGGTCAGATCACCGAGGCGCAACGTCTCGGGTTTGGCATCGTCAAGGCGGCGCAGCCGGGTGCGAATGCGGGCGATGAGTTCCTTGGGCTTGAACGGTTTCACGACGTAGTCGTCGGCGCCGGACTCCAGTCCGAGCACCACGTCCACCGTGTCGCTCTTCGCCGTGAGCATCACGATCGGGACCCCGCTCTCGGCCCGGATGGCTCGACAGACCTCGATGCCGTCCTTGCCCGGCAGCATCACGTCGAGCAACACCAGATCCGGGCGCGTGTGCCGGAATGCCTCCATCGCACGTTCCCCGTCAGCGACGAAGAAGGGTTCGAAACCATCGGACTGCAAGACGATGCCCAGCATCTCCGACAGCGCCGGATCATCGTCCACCACCAGTACGCGCCCCTTCATGGACCCACTATTGCAGACACCTGCAGTGCGCCACGGGTTTGCCGCACTACCGTGGGCCATTGTGA
>JAKOZM010000304.1 GCA_029779995.1 Actinomycetes bacterium | reverse complement strand
GCAGTCTTTGACAGGGGAGCGCAGCACGCTGATCGTGCCGCGGTGGTCGAGCGCCGCGACCACGGCCTTGACGAACTTATCGCGTGCCATGGCCTCGCCACCGTGGCGCGTCACCAGTTTCGCCCACTCCTTGGGCTGGGACTGCTGGACGAAGGCGATGACCTCCTCGCCGAAAACGCCGGTCTTCCGGTCGTATGCCGCGGGCGCGAGTCGCTGCCAACCGTGTCCGAGGAGGTGGGCCTCGATGTTCGCCTCGAACGTCGCCTCATGCGTGATGCTCACGAACCCTGCGCTCCCTGCCGCTGTGCTGGCTGACAGGTTCGACCCTAACCCGCTGGGAGTCTGCTGCGCCTGTTGGAACCTATACATCCAGTGGAGCGCGTTATAGGAAACCCCGAAATCCTATAAGTCGAGCTCGGTCGACACAGAGAGCTGAATGGTTCCGCCCGGTACCTCAGGACGGAGTGGGGCCCACCCACCAAGGAAGCCGCCTGCTGGGTCGGGGCTGCTGAACCGTCGGACCGCGGCGGGTTCAGCCTGGTATGCCGCTCCCCGCCGTCGTCACGTCCAGCTCACCCGTGACCGCCGCCGTAATCAACGCCTGCTTGTAAGACTGCAAGAGAGAGACGGCGTGCCCAATCATCGCCACACCTTCTGTGCCCTGCTTCTCCCAATACCGACAGCGTGACCAGACCGTGGCATCCTCTGGATGCCAGAACCGCAGTTCACGTGCTTGCTCGAAGTTCAAGCCCTCCCGATTGCCCCCTACCTGGGCGAGTCTGATTTGGTCCTGAACCACCTTCGACCTTATTAGCAGTGCGAGATGGCTGGGATTGATAGCTGTGGGACGAATAATGCACACGTGCTGGCTCACGTTGGCCGGTAGGGCCCTCCCATCAGCCACACAGCAGCGTCCAAGGCTTCCACCGGTGATGTTCAACAGCACGTCGCCTTCCCTGACCCGCGTGCTGGACATCTCTTCGTCGATTTCCGTGCTGATGAATGCCACATCATCGAGCCGCAAGCCATCGTTGTGAACATTCTGACTCCGAAGGAACGCAACTCCTTCGTCAAGGTACGCGTCCGCTCCGCCCCGTGGGGTCTTCCCGCTCCCGACCTTCGACGAAACGTCCTTGACACGGAGCCACTGACCGACGCCCTGTTGAGGCGTAAGCAAGCCGTTTACAGCGGACGCGATCCACTCCAACAGGTTGTCGATCTGCTTGCGTTGGGCGGCGATGATCTGGTCGATACGGGCGACGCGGTCGTCGAGGAAGTCCGCGATCCGCCGCTGCTCCTCACGGGGAGGCATTGGCAATGAATTCGCGGTGAAGTCTCCAAATTTGATTGACTGCCCGTCTCTCAGCTGTTCGAGCCCTGACGAGAGCTCTTCAATGAAGGGGCGGGACTTGAGCACCCACCGGAAGTAGGTCGACTCGACCGATGCCAAGGGCTCAATCACCGTGTAGGCCGAACTGACCTTGCCAGTCAGGTCAGACCTCTCCAGACCGCCTTGGAAACTACGAAGATGCGCGATGAAGTCGCCTGGTTCGACATGCTTCATGCTGTCCGGGGTCGACAGATTTAGAACCACCTTGCTGCCGGTCCGTGCCATGTAGTCCGCCTGGGACAACACTCCGAGATGCTGCGACGGCGTCAGGTGGAGGTCACTGGGCTTTGATGGCTCGCGTCGCTCCCTGAAGTGACGTCGTGGATTCACCTCCGACCAACCCGGGGGCAGCGCGGCTAGCCAGTTGCTCACAGGCCGAGTCCGCTCATCCAGGCCTGGATCTGGGACTCGAGATCTTTAATCTCGGCGGCGATTTCCGCGACGGGGCGGGGTGGGGTGTAGACGTAGAACTGGCGGGTGAAGGGGATCTCGAATCCGACCTTCGTCTTGGTGTGGTCGATCCACGCATCGGGAACGTAGGGCCGGATCTCGGTCTCCAGGTGGGCTTCGGCGGTTTCCTTGAGGGCCTTCTCGCGCTCCCTATGCCCGAGGGCCAGCCATCCCTCGGGCAGAGGGACGTTCTCCTGATCGCGCACGTCCGGGTCAGGCTCGGCGTGCCCACCTCGGCCCGCCGCGATGGGTGCCTCAGGATCGGCGATGGCGCACGCCTTGGCAAAGACCTTCTTCTGCGCCGGAGTCAGGCCGGGCACCACGGCCAACAGGGCCTTCTCGGTGGCGAAGCGCTGACCGACCAACCCGGCGTGGGCGGCATACACCCCGTCGGCGACGGCCTCGGGGGTGACCTCCCAGCGGCGGCGCATCGGACGCTCCACCGTGATGCGCTGGAAACCGAATGTCTCGTTGGTGAGGACCTTGACGCGAGGGTCGGCGGCATACTCACCGCGTGCCCCGCCGTAGAGCATCGCGATCTGGCCGATCGCGTCGCTCGTGAGCTCTTT
>JAKOZM010000303.1 GCA_029779995.1 Actinomycetes bacterium | reverse complement strand
CACCATCTCGAACTGGCTGCGGTCGTTGTTGAGCGCCACCTCGCGCATCTCGTCGTCTTCCTTGACGACGACCCACTGTTGGTCCACCCAGACCTTGTCGGCCTCGCCGAGGTCCGCGCCATAGCGCTCGTTCATCGCCGAGATCAGCGCCGACAGACGATCCAGGATCGGCTCAGTCTTGGCGCCCACGCCCTCGCCAGGAAGCGCGACCCCGGGCTCATCGGACCCGCTCAGCATGATGGCCGCGTCCGACGTCACGGCAATCCTCAAGTGAGTCATCTGCACCGATTTGCTGATCTGCGGCATCGGGCTGTTCTCGCCCGGCGGCAGTTCAACCAGTAACAACCGCCCGTAGAGGAACAGCCGCTCCAAGTCGACGTCAACCCACGGCATCACCTGAGCCAGGAAGGCGTACGCGCGGCAGAAGTGCTCCAACCGCCCGCGGAACGCCTCCCGCGCCTCGTCGCCCATCGCCACGAACCGCCCCACCGCCGGCCCGAGGCTGGCATAGACCACCGACTGCAACCGAGCCTCACCAGACAGAAGAGCCGCGACGCCAGCCTCCATCTCTGCCATGGACAACACCCCCGCCGCCATCAGCTCGTGATCCATGGCGTAGAGCACGTTCGGCTCAGTGGGCGTCGTCAACGACTCTTCGTAGAACGGCTGGAACGCCCCCTGGATCTCCTCCGCCGTGTTCGCAAAGTCCAGCACGAACGTTTCCGTCTTCCCCGGATGGGTTCGGTTCAGCCGCGACAGGGTCTGCACCGCCGCCACCCCCGACAGCTTCTTGTCGACGTACATCGTGTGCAGCAGGGGCTCGTCGAACCCGGTCTGATACTTCTCGGCCACCACGAGGACCTGGAACTCATCGCCGTGGAACCTCTTGGGCAGCGCCGCCTCGGAGAATCCGTTGATCCCCGCCTCCGTGACCGCCGCGTCCCCCGGCGCATCCGGGTCGATCACCGCGCCCGAGAACGCCACGAGGGTGCGCAAAGGCCGCTCCCCGAGGTCGTACCCCTTCTTCGAGATGTATGCCGCGAGCGCGGCGTGCGTCCGGACCGCATGCAGTCGCGAGCGGGTGACGACCATCGCCTTGGCGCAGCCGTCGATCTTGCCGGCAGTCTTCTGCCGGAAGTGCTCGATGATCACCTCAGCCTTGGCGTCCAGCTCGTAAGGGTGCAGCGACGCGAAGCGTGCCAGCGCCGCCCGTCCCTTGCGCGTCTCCATCTCCGGGTCGTTGCGCGGATGGGAGTTGGCCAGTTTGTAGTAGACCCCGTAGGTCGTGTAGTTCGCCAGCACGTCGAGGATGAACCCCTCGGCGATCGCCTGCCGCATCGAATAGGTGTGGAACGGCCGCTTGGTCCCGTCCGGCCCCAACTGCCCGAAGATGTCGCGCGTCTTGTCCTTCGGTGTCGCCGTGAACGCGAAGAACGACAGGTTCTTCTGCTTCCCTCGGGTCCGCGCGCTCTCCCACAGTGCCGCTTCGGCCGAGTCCGCATTCTCCGCGTATGCCGTGCCCTCCTCCTCTTCGGCGGCCGCGAGGGCGGCATACTCCTCGCCGGCGGAGCCGAGCACCTTCTTGAGTTTGGAGACCGAGTCACCCGAGGTGGACGAGTGCGCTTCGTCAACGATCACCGCAAACCGCCGCCCGGCTACCCCCTTCGCGGGCTCAGCCCCACCAGCCTCGGCCACCTCCTTGGCTGCCAGCGCGGCGACGACCGGGAACTTCTGCAGCGTCGTGATGATGACTCGCGCCGCGTGCCCCTCCAGCGCCGCCTTGAGCTGCGCGGAGTCCTCGTTGATCCGCACGATCATCCCGGGAGTGTGCTCGATCCCCGACACGGTGTCTTGCAGTTGCCGGTCGAGCACCTTGCGGTCGGTAATGACGACGACCTTGTCGAAGATCGGTGCGTCGTCGAGCCCGTGCAGGCGAGAGAGCGCATGCGCTGTCCACGCGATGGTGTTCGACTTGCCGGACCCCGCAGAGTGCTGGACGAGTCGGTCGACGCCAGCGCCGTCACGGTAGGTCGCCTCGAGCAGCGAGCGCACGGCGTGCCATTGGTGGAACCGCGGGAAGAGAACCTTGTCGCCCGTCGCGTGGATGAACGACCCGAGCAGGTCCAACCACGAATCGCGTTGCCACACCTGCTCCCAGAGGTATGCCGTCTGGTAACCGTCGGTCGCGGGCGGATTCCCGGCGGTCCCCGTGTTGCCTCCACCACCGGTGCCTTGATCGAAGGGAAGGAAGACCGTGTCCTGCCCGGCAAGTCGGGTCGTCATCGCGACCCGGTGGGGGTCGACCGCGAAATGCACGAGCGTCCGGGACCGGAAGATGAGGTCGTGGGGGTTGCGGTCCGAGCGGTACTGCGCCATGGCTTGCTCGATGGTCTGACCGGTCAGCGGGTTCTTCAACTCGGCTGTGGCGATCGGGATCCCGTTGACCACGAGGGCGAGGTCGATGGAGTCGGCGGGACGAGACTCAGAATGGTGCAACTGTCGGACGACGCTGAGCCGGTTGGCGGCATACCGCTGGGTCTGTTGCTCGTTGAGGCCGCTGGCCGGCTTGAAGTAGCAGAGGCGCACGCTCACCCCGGAGTCTTTGACGGGGGAGCGCAGCACGCTGATCGTGCCTCGGTGGTCGAGCGCCGCGACGACGGCGTTGACGAACTTCTCACGTGCGATGGCCTCGCCACCGTGGCGTGTCACCAGTTTCGCCCACTCTTTGGGCTGGGACTGCTGGACAAAGGCGATGATCTCGTCGGCGAACACACCGGTCTTCCGGTCGTATGCCGTGGGCGCCAGTGGGTGCCAGCCGTCTCCGAGGAGGTGGGCCTCGATATTGGCCTCGAACGTCGCCTCATGCGTGATGCTCACGGACCCTGCGCTCCCTGCCGCTCTACTGGCTGACGGGTCCGACCCTAGCCCGCTGGGGGTCTACTGAGCCTGTTGGAATCTATACATCGAGCGGGGTGCGTTATAGGAAACCCCGAAATCCTATAAGTCGAGCCCGGACGACCCAGAGGGCGAATGGCTCTGTGGGTGCGTCATGGACGGATGTCAGGTCGCCCGAGGAAGGGTGGTCGCTGGGCGGGCGGCTGAACCGTCGGAGCACCGCGGGTTCAGCCTGGTATGCCGCTCCCCGCCGTCGTCACGTCCAACTCACCCATAACCGCCGCCGTGATCAGCGCCTGCTTGTATTCCTGCAGACGCTCGACGGAGTACGCCAGGTTGGTCTCGCTAGTGCGTGCCTCGGCCTCGATGCTGCCCGCAGCATCCGCGCACGCTGCCTGGAGATCCGGGGGGACCATTGGGATAAGGAGGCCCTTCAGGAGTCCCGACGGCAAGTTGTTCGCCATCCCCTCGGCACCACTAATGCCAAGACGAATCACCTCGCGATTTCTGTGGGTACGCAACATTGGGGCGAGGAACGCCGCGCTCCAGCCCGGCACTGGGAAGAGCCGGTAGATCTTGTCGCAGAGCATCAGACGGGGGCGGACATCGGTGGGGACCACGGCGACACTTCCGATCAAGTCCAGCGATCCGCTGGCCCGTGACATCAGTAGATCACCAGCCCTAATTTCGTATCGGGCGTCTGGATCCATGCTGTCTGGCAGGCGCTTGTTATCACAAGCACGGAAGACGCCCCCATTCACACAGCCAGCGCGCATAACGCCCCACTCGTCATGCGACGCCTCACCTGCATCGGCTTGGGGTGACCACCCCTGTTCCATCCCTTTTAGAGCATGCGCCAGTCGGATCTCACCGTGCCTGAGCACCCACGAGTCTTGTAAGGCCTGAAGCCTGGCCGTCCTCAACTCGCCAAGTTGGCGTCTCTGTTCATTTCGGGCGGTGATGATCTGGTCGATGCGGGCGACGCGGTCGTCGAGGAAGTCCGCGATACGCCGCTGCTGGTCCAGATCCGGAAGGAACAGGGGTAGTTGGTCGAGGTCGTCTTGCTGAATACGGCGATCAAACGTGGTGTTTGCCCTGACGAAGAGGTCGTACTGATCTCGGTAAGGCCGGCTCCTGAGTAGATGATGCAGGTATCGCGGCACCAGCAACGTACTGTCAGATTCGAACACGCGGTAGTCAGGACTGACGGCGCCCTGGACCCCCGAAACGGCGATGCTGCCGCCGGTGAGCCACATGGGATTAACTACCAGTTGATCCTTGAGCACTCGCAGGCTGCGCTCTTCGGTGGAGCTCGACGCCTGCTGGCGGTCGGTTGTCCCTTCGCGCTTGTAGAGGTGGCCCGTGCTGGCGAGTGAGAGTCGTTGCACACCAGGGTCGTCGCCTACGCGGTGCTCAACGCGTCTGAGAACGCGCCTGAAACGATGGCTGTGAAGGGGTCGTGGTCCAGCGAAGAAGGCGTCGACGGCGAGGTTGCTCACAGGCCGAGACCGCTCATCCAAGTTTGGATCTTGGACTCCAGGTCCTTGATCTCCTTGGCGATCTCCTCGACTGGGCGCGGAGGCGAGTAGACGTAGAACTGGCGGGTGAAGGGGATCTCGAAGCCGACCTTGGTCTTGGCGTGGTCGATCCACGCATCCGGCACGTAGGGCCGAATCTCGTTCTCCAGGTGGGCTTCCGCCGTCTCCACGAGGGCCTTCTCGCGCTCCTTCTCGCTGAGGGCCAGCCACCCCTCGGGTAACGGGACGTTCTCCTGGTCACGCAGGTCCGGGTCAGGCTCGGCCTGCCCACCCCGTCCGGCCACGATTGGTGCCTCGGGATCGGCGATTGCGCACGCCTTAGCGAAAACCTTCTTCTGCGCCGGGGTCAGGCCAGGCACCTCGGCCAAGAGCGCCTTCTCGGTGGCGAAGCGCTGACCGACCAAGGAGGCGTGGGCGGCATACACCCCGTCGGCGACGGCCTCGGGGGTGACCTCCCAGCGGCGGCGCATCGGACGCTCCACCGTGATGCGCTGGAAACCGAATGTCTCGTTGGTGAGGACCTTGACGCGAGGGTCGGCGGCATACTCACCGCGTGCCCCGCCGTAGAGCATCGCGATCTGGCCGATCGCGTCGCTCGTGAGCTCTTT
>JAKOZM010000298.1 GCA_029779995.1 Actinomycetes bacterium | reverse complement strand
CTCTGGTGGATCGCCCAGGACGGCAAGAAGGCCAAGAACCACCTTCTTGAGGCCAACCTGCGACTGGTTGTCAGCCTGGCCAAGCGCTACACCGGCCGCGGCATGCTCTTCCTTGACCTCATCCAGGAGGGCAACCTCGGCCTCATCCGTGCGGTCGAGAAGTTCGACTACACCAAGGGCTACAAGTTCTCGACCTACGCCACGTGGTGGATCCGGCAGGCCATCACCCGGGCGATGGCCGACCAGGCCCGCACGATTCGCATCCCCGTCCACATGGTCGAGGTCATCAACAAGTTGGCCCGCGTGCAGCGCCAGATGCTCCAAGACCTGGGCCGCGAGCCCACGCCGGAGGAGTTGGCCCGCGAGCTGGACATGACGCCCGAGAAGGTCGTCGAGGTTCAGAAGTACGGCCGCGAGCCCATCTCGCTGCACACGCCGCTCGGTGAGGACGGTGACAGCGAGTTCGGTGACCTCATCGAGGACTCCGAAGCCGTCGTCCCGGCCGAGGCCGTCTCGTTCACCCTGCTGCAGGAGCAACTGCACTCGGTGCTCGACACGCTCTCGGAGCGCGAGGCCGGGGTGGTGTCGATGCGCTTCGGGCTCACCGACGGCCAGCCCAAGACCCTCGACGAGATCGGCAAGGTCTACGGCGTGACCCGTGAGCGGATCCGCCAGATCGAGTCCAAGACGATGAGCAAGTTGCGTCACCCGTCGCGTTCGCAGGTCCTTCGCGACTACCTGGACTGACACGGGACCGCGCGCAACGCGCGGTGTCCGGGAGGGCGGCATACCGAGGTCTGGGTATGCCGCCCTCCCGCCGTTTCAGGCGACGCTCACCCGGCAGACGCCCAGGCAGTCGCGCAGGCCCGGGCGACCGCGCCGGCCACCTCGCACGTGCAACCCGACCCCTCGTGCGCAGCGCCGACATCGGTCTGCAGGGTGCTCCCTCCCGGCAGGGAGATCATGGCGGGCGCATGCCCCACGAGATCGCGTCGGTTCTCTCGTGGGACCGGGAACCACCGACCTTGGTAGACGGTGCCAATGACCGGGATGTCCCGCAGGCGTTCCGGGTCGTGGTCGTAGGGGTCGGCGCCCAGCACCGTGAAGGTGGCCGCCTTCCCTGGGGCGATGCTGCCGAGTTCGTGCTCCATCCGCCAGGTGTAGGCGGGCCCTATGGTCACGGCCCGCAGAGCCTCATCGATGCTGATCCGCTGCTCGGGCGCGGCAACCCGGCCGGTCTCGGTGCGGCGCGTGACCGCGCACCACGCGAGGAAGAGCGGTTCGGCCGGCGCCATCGGCAGGTCGGAGTGGAAGGCCAGGGGAATGCCGCGGGCCAGCACCGACTCGTTGCGCACCATGACATCGGCGCGCTCGGGGCCGACCCCGTGTTGCCCGAAGCGATCAGCGAAGCCGACGGGGTAGTAGGGGTTGGCCGAGACCAGGCAGCCCAGACGTGCGATCCGATCGACCTGTGCCTCGGTGGAATTGGAGAAGTGCACGATGACGCAGCGATGATCATTGCGCGGCGTGGCGATCATGCAGCGCTCGATCACGTCGAGCAGCACCTGGAGCCCGAGATCTCCGGTGACGTGGGTGCTGACCTGCCACCCGGCGTCCCAGTAGGCGCGGTAGTACCGGTCGAGAACCGCTGGCTCGATGATCCATTCGCCGTGGTGGCTCGGATCTGGATTCCCCTCGTCGTCGATGTACGGCTCGAGCATCTGCATGCGCTGGGAGATGATCGCCCCGTCGGCGAAGAGTTTGACGTGGCGTTGCAGCAGGCGGACCTTGCCCTCGGGAGCGCGAGCGATCAATGCTTCCGCGTCGGCGACGACTTCGGAGGGGTCCAGCCCGGCCGACAGTTGGCTGCGTCCGTCGACCAAGAAGGTGGAGGTGAACGGCGTGTCGTCGGCACCAAGGATCTCCTGGTAGAGATCGACTGGCTCCACCGCCATGATGAGCCCCGGCTCGTTGATCGCCGTCACCCCGTGTTGGTGCAGATAGGCGACCAACAGGTGCAGTCCGCGGGCGAGTTGGTCACGGGGGAGCATGTAGGAGGCCACCCTGGTGATGACGAGGTCCATGAACCCCGCCTCCCACGAGTGGCCGGCGGCGATGTCGACCTGACTCGTCGCATGACCTGATTGCGTGGCGAGCCATTCGGCGGTGACCCCAGCCTGCG
>JAKOZM010000263.1 GCA_029779995.1 Actinomycetes bacterium | reverse complement strand
CGGCTCCTATTCGACCCAGCACGCCGCCCTCGAGGCACGCGCCTACCTTCAACACCAGCTCCTGTGCCAGCACGGCCCCGACGCCGACCTCCTCGAGTCCATCACCATCACCACGGCACACGTCCCAACCCAGTGCCTCGGCTCGCATCGGAGCCACCAGTGAGAGGAATCAGCCGCGAAGTCCTGGCCCGCGACGCGGCCTGGAGCCTCGCCGACGGCAGCTGCAAAGACCTCACCGTCGAATGGGCCCGCTGGGAGGCCACGTATGCCGCGTCGCTCACCCCCGCCGCCCGGCAGGCCGCACTCATGGAACCCAGCGCCCTATGCGCCGACTGCCCCATAGCCGTGGAGTGTGCGGACCTTGCCGGGCTGTCCGGATACACGGGCATCGCCGCCGCCCATGGCTACCGCAACGGGCGTCTCGACGGTGCCCGTGCCCGCACGACGAAACAACGGAGGACCGCATGAGCGCCTGGCAGCTCTACCCGAACGTCGTCTGGCTCCCAGACGGCGAGCACAACGTCATCCTGCTCGTCATGGGCCTGCCCGAACGTCAGGTCCTCGGCGCAACCGTCGTCCAAGATCCACGGGACGCAGCCACCCTGATGAGGCGCCTTCTCGACGCCCACGGGTGCCCAAGCACGCTGCGCTCCATCTGGGACCCGATGTTCGAGGACCTCAACGCCGCCGCTCGCGAAGCCGTCCGACAGGCCGGCTGCGCTGAGCCGACAGGCGGGCTCGAGACTGACGACTTCACCTGGGCACTCGAAACCGGCAACACCGTCACGGCAACTATCCGTGCCTCCGACATCGACACCGTCGAGGACGTCGCTCTCGCGCTGTGCGGCGACAGTCGATGACGGGTGACGTCCGTGACCCGTAGCCTGTTTATCGACGCCCACCCTTGCGAGGGAACGGGAAGTGACCCCCAGGATCTCCTGCCGGACGACAGGGCCTGGGGGTCCCGCACACCCCCCACCCAGCCGGTCATGACTGCCGCCTTGCCAGTCTCCGTGCCTCCCCAGGCCGGGGAGTCGATCGAGTCCTGGCTCGAACACCTCGCCGACGCCAACGGCCTCACCACCGCCCAGCTCCTCGCGGCCGCCGGCCGTGGAAGAGCTGGCACCCGGTACCTCACGCTCGCGCCGTCGCCCGAGACGATCGCTCGGCTCGCTTCGCTCGCGCGCATCGACGAGGACCGCGTGTATGCCGCGACCCTCGCCTCCTTCGACGGCACTGCGCTTAACCTGACCGGGCTCGACCCGACCGACCGGCACTCCTACCGGCAGGTCGCCGCCCGTGGCTGGACCCCCGCCCACGGCACCCAGATCTGCCCAGCCTGCCTCGCCGACACCGGCACCTGGAAGGTCGCGTGGCGGCTCCTCCTCGTCACCGCCTGCATTGACCACGGCATTGTCCTTGTCGCCGAGTGCCCGGGCTGTGGGCGGCCGTTCCGCGATCAACGCCACTCCCACCTCCGCAGCGTCGGCGCCACCCCCGTCTGCGGGAACCCGCTCGGGCAAGGACCCCTCAGGCAGTGTCAGCACGACCTCACCACCCTCCCCGCGCAGCCAGCCACGCCAGAGGTTCTTGGCACACAGGCGCGGGTCGATGCGGCCATTACCGGCGAGCCCGTAGTGGTCCTCGGGCAGCCAGTCAAGCCCGCGACATACCTGACCGATCTCCGGCACCTGACCAACCTCCTGCTCCACCTCGCCGGCCAGCCCGGCGCCGAGTCCCTCGCCCCCTGGGTCGCCGACCTCGCCGCCGTCGCCACAGACCGCACCGCGACCCGCGGACCCCGCTGGGGCATGCGCCCACCCGACGACCCCAAGCTCCGCGGCGAGGCATTGGCCGCTGCGGACGCGGTCCTGGCCGCCAGCGACCTCGACTCCGCTGCCAGCCGGTTGACGCCGTGGACTGTGCTCACGCCCACCACGAACGACGGCCCGCTCGGGTGGCTCGCGGACCGCACCGTCATGACCCCCACCCTCACCCGCCTCGTCATGGCCGCCCGCGCTCCGCACCGGCGCCTGTCCCACCACCTCGACACCCCCAAACCCGACGGAGCGCGCATGCCGATCAACCTGCTCGTCATCCCGCAAGTCATCCCGCACGAGCAGTACCTCGAACACCTCGACGGGGCCTTCAACTCCAGCGAAGCGACCATCCGCCTGTTCGCGTCACTGTCGCTGGCGCGGCTGCACCCGGACATCAAGTCCTGGGCCGCGGCCGCCGAAGCGCTGGGCATGCCCGGCCCGATGGGTGTGCGTTGCGCTCGGGCCTGCTCGGCGACGATGCTCGTCACCGCTGACGAGTGGGAAGCCCGGATCTGGCGGGCGATTGAAGACGTGCACCGCGACAACTACCGGGCCATCGAAGCCAAGATCCGACACCGCCTGGGGATGAGCCGCTGGTTCGACGAATGGGCCCGAAGCAACCGGCCAGGAACGCCACACGACGCCTACGACCTCGGGCTGACCTGGCAATGGGTCCACGTCGCCCACGCCCACCTCGACCTCTCCCCGGTCTGGCGGGGAGTGCGACCTACGGCCAAGGCCCGCGCCCGCTACCGCCAGTTCGAAGCCTCCCTCAACGACAAGCAGCGCCTCCAGTTGGCCCTCGCCCTCCACAAGCGTGCGTAGCCGGCCTGTCGGCGCGATCAGATACGTTCGATGCACACGAGAGGAGTCCCCAATGACAGATCATTCGATGGCGGAACCCATCCGAACCGCCGAACGGCTGACGGCCAGCGAGACCAAGAGCCTGGACGTCGTCGTCTCGGTTCCGGCTCAGATGACCAACGAACCCGTGGCACCGACAGCGAGTCCGGGAACGCAGGGAACACCGCCGGCTGAGGTCAGCGACTAAGGGCGAATCGCCGTGATCCCCAGCACGACGGGCGCGGTGGTCGCGTTCTTCCTCTTCGTGGCGCCGGGGCTTCTCTTTGACCTTCTTGCCGCTCGACGGAGGGTGGGTGTGCCGGAGACGGCGTTCCGAGAGGCCAGTCGCGTCGTGCTCGCGTCAACCGCCTTCACGCTGCTCGCTGGAGTAGTGCTGGGCGCTTCCGGCCTCGCGCTGTCTCCCGTACGTCGATGGCTTTCCCAGTGGCTGACCGGACGTGCGGTCATTGACCCGACTCAACCCGTCGTCTTGGTGATGCTGGTAGCTGTGGCGTTGGTCGCCTGCGCGCTGGCATGGGGAACCCACTGGCACCTCTCCAAAGGAGGCTCCCCACTTCGTCAGACATCGGCGTGGAGTCAGGTGTTCCGTTCTGACGCCCCGCCTGGTTCGGCCCCTTATGTCCGTGTCAAGACGATCTCGGGTTCGACGTACATGGGCTTTCTCGGTAGCTACACGCCCAACCTTGAGGCCGATGGGCGTGAACTCGTGCTCGTTCCCCCGCTGTGGTCGGCCCCACCTGGGGAGCCTTCGGGGCCGGTTCACGGTTGGAGCCGGATCGTGATTCAGGGTGATCAGATCGCCGTGCTCATGGTGGAGTACCGACCTGACCCCAGCCCGTCAGTAGCGAGCCACTGATGACTGACTACAGCGCGGACTACCTTCGGCGCCTCGTTGAAGCCGTCGAGGCATTCGAGTCCACTTTCGAGGCGTGGATCGCCACTCAGCATGAGTCCACCATGATCGAAGCCAGGGGCATCTATCCGACGGTCTTGACCCGAGAAGACGCAGTCCCGGGGACTCTTACCCTGGCTCGGCTCCTTGATTTGTGCGAAGTACGCCGCCACATAGATGACGAGTCGGGACCGTGACACGCCCACGCTGGTATGCCCGGCCGACCGGCCAAGGCGTGACCCTGAGACGGACGCCACGTTTGGCGAGTTGGAACAAGGCCGGCGACCCGGACCAATTGCGGTTGACCGAATACCTTGATGACACCGTTGGCCTACTTACGTCCGCCCGCGTGAACCGAGGCCCGTGGGCCCTTGTCCTTGACGTGGCGATCCCGCACGGTCGCGACCTGCTCAACATGGCTGACCTGGACAACTATCTCTACCCCCTGGCTGCGCGGATGCGAGACGAGCGCCTGGTCTCCGTGTGGTGCACCAAGCGTCACGGCACCGTTTCATCGGCGCTGGTGGCGCCGGCGCACGAGACCCTGGCCCCCGAACAGCGCTACACGGTTCGTACCACCGCATCGGCTCAAACAGCCAGCTACAAGGAGCAAGTTCGCTCGGCTGTGGCCGACGCCTCACAGCTCCGACCCGGACCCGTCCAACTCCAGATCGCGTTCGTCGTTGGTGCCCAGCGCAACTGGATGAACCTGTGGAAGCCAACCATCGACTCCCTCCACCCGCTTCTGGGGCGGACCCGCCCCGATCGGGAATGGCACCCCAACGACGGACGGATCATCGACCTGTCCCTCCACGTTCACGTTGATTCGTCGCTCGGTCACGACGTCGTGGCCAGCATTGCTGCCGAACCCGCCAGTGCGGAGACACTGCAATGAGCCTCACCCTGGCCCACATCATGGCTAGCGCTGGGATCGACCCAAACGATGCTTTGGTCATCCGTCATGCCTACATACGAGAACACGAGGACGGCACCGCCGGCATCCACGGCGACTCCTCGCCCGCCGAGATCATGGCCTACACGCGAGTCCAGTCGGCCAACACGCGCACCTTCCCCGCCAACCCACCGCGAACATGGATCGTTTTCCTCCCCGAAGGCGGCGATCGCGCACGACTGTGGGCGGTCCTGACCAACCACGGTGAGCTCGCGCGTGACGGACTGCAGCGCACCTTCGACCTAGAAGCTGCGGACCTACTAGCTGACCTGCGGAATCGCCTAGTGATCGGCTGGCGGTCGCCGCGGACCTGGCGCCTAACCGCGACCACCGCAGCCAAGTACCCAGTCATGGAGATCGCCGACGCTGCGCCGGTGCCTTTCCCCGGGTTTGACGCCCTGATCTTGGACTACGCCCAACTGCAGGCAGTCATGCGTGAACACCGGTATGCGGCCTGGCGCACTGCGTTGTCATCGGTGAAAGGGATCTACCTGATCACCGATACCCGCGACGGGCGGCACTATGTCGGTAAGGCCGACGGCGCTCAGAGCATCCTTCAACGCTGGGCCGCGTACGCCGCCAACGGCCACGGCGGCAACGTTGAGTTGCGAAGCGTGGACCCGGCCACCTTTCGGCTATCGTTGCTGCGCGTGTTCGACCCAGCATCGCCCACGTTCGACATCGACAGAGCGGAAGGGCATTTCAAGCACGCACTCGACACCCGTCGACACGGCCTCAACCGCAACTAATCGTGCCTGCGGGTGCTGTCGGCCACGCTCGTCCATCAGCGAACAGTGGGGGCTGCGCTCCGGTTCCAGCCCCGGTGGGCGACCCTTCGTTCCCGAATCACCCCGACCTGTCGGCGGCCGCATCTAATGTGCCGTAGACGAGTCGGCCGGAGAACAGGGGTGAGCGTGAGCGACATCGTGGGCGAAATCGCGAGGGTAACCGAAGCCTTTGAAAAACCGACGCTGCGTCTGCTCGACGGCAAGTGGGCCGCGTTCCGTGTCGCCGTGTTCCGAGCCGCGTTCTCACGCGACCGGCGCAGCGTGCCCGCCGACCGGCTCCACGCCCAGGTCGACACCTACTTGACCGAACTGGCCCGCGAAGGGCTCGACGCGCCGCCGGTGCACAACGGGCGCGCACTGTGCAACACCTGGGTCAACGACCAATGGCTCTTCCGGGACAACGACGCCGACGGAGCGCTGGTTTACTCGCTCACTTCGGCCGCGCTGGAGGCGCTCGACCTGGTGGCCACCCTGTCCCGGGACCGGGTGCTGGTGTCTGAATCGCGGTTGACAACCATCTTGGACACAGTTCGCCGCTGGGCGCTCGAAGCGTCTCCCGACGCCCAGGCGCGCGTGTACCGGCTCAACGCTCAGATTCGCGAACTTGAAGTCGAGCGTGACCGGCTCGCCAACGGGGGAGAAGTCATGCTGGCCTCCGACGACCGGATGCTTGACGGGTACGCCAACCTAATTGACCTCATAGGGCAGTTGCCGTCGGACTTCAAACGCGTCGAGGAGTCGGTGCTCGATATGCACCGCAAGATTCTCCGCGACTTCCGCGATGACGAGCGACCGGTCACCGACGTGCTCGACGAGTACCTGCACAAGCAAGACAGACTTGTAAAAGACACTGCCGAGGGCCGGGCGTTCGACGGGGCGTTTGTTCTCCTGCGCGACGATGACATGCTCCTGCAACTGCGCACCAACGTGCAGGTCCTGATGGACCACCCGGCCGCGGCAGCGCTCGTGGCCTCCGACATGGCCGAACTTCGGGGCGCGGAGGCCATCATTCGGCAAGGCACCAAGGACGTGTTGGCGCAGCGTCGACGCCTCACCGCCACCTTGAAAGAGCACATCGTCAACAACGATGTGCTGCGAGAGCGCGAACTCGACCGGACCCTGCGCGGCATCAACCGGGAACTGGCCAAGTGGATGGAGACCGTTGGTCCGCGAGCCACCGTCCACGTGGAACTCCTGCCGCCCACCATGAAGGTCGGGCACCTCCGCGAACGGCTGTGGGACCCTGCCTCGGCCGCACCACCACCCCCGCTGGAGGACATCGAGGACGACATCCCCGAGCCGCCGACGGTGGAGGAACTCCGCATGCAGGGCGGCCCCTCGCTTGACGACCTCCGGGCCGCGCTTGTCGCAGCCCTCAACAGCGGCGATTCCGAGACCATTGGCGACCTCTTCCATAACCTGCCCGACGACCTGCGCCGTCCTGTGGAAATCCTCGGGCTGCTGCATCTGGCCTCGCGCGTTAACGCGCTCGACGGGGTTGCAGCCACGGAGGTCTTCGAAGCCATCCGTCCCGGCGGGGAACGCCGCCACTTCCTCGGCCCCGCCGTACCGCTCCCTACCGACGGGGCCGCAGCCCTCGCTCGTCTCACGGATCTAGAACATGCGCCTGTGGCAGACCTTGAAGGTGAGGGAACTACCCATGACTGACTTCAACCACGGCGACGACCTCGACGACTTCATCCAGGAGACTGACGACATCTTCGCCGACCTCGACGATGACTTCACCGACGGTGACGATGCACAGCAATCGACTCTCGCGCTCTTCCCTGACGACTCCGGCGGCCTCTCTTTGCCGCAGCGGCGCGCGTTCGTCTGCCTCCTCAAGAACAGGTTCGTCTCCGCCATCGGTAACCCGTTGGAGTGGCGGGTCATCCGCGAAAACCCCGAGCCTTTCAAGTCAAGACTCAACGACATGTTCCTGGACCTCCACCTCGACCTGCAGCACGAGGTCGCATTCAAGCGACAGGCAGCCAGCGACGGTGGTGGGAGAGAGTTCCCCACCCTGCTACATGACACCGCCTATACCCGGGAGGAAACCGTCCTGCTGGCGTTCCTGCGGATGAGGTTTCAAAGCGAGCGTTCCTCGGGCCACGAAGACGTGACCGTGGAGCGCGACGAATTGCTCACCCACGTGGCCTCATTCCGCCCCGCCCACGCCACCAACCGGTCCGGCGATGCTGCCAAGACCACCAACGCCGTCGACAACCTCATCAAAGCGAAGGTCCTGCGGAAGACCAACGACAACGATCGGCTCCGGGTCTCACCGGTCATCGCGGTGCTCCTGCCACTGCCCCGGCTCCACGAACTGTTCGAGTGGCTCATGGCCCAGAACGGCACCACAGCCGATGAGTCGAACGAGCACGACGCGGACCTCGACGCTTATGAGGCACTCGCATGACCGCCACCCAGCATGCACTCCTCTACCTCTCCGGGGCCACCGAAGGCACCACCCAATGGAAGGTCGAGAAGCTCCAACTACTCGCCTGGGGCGGCTTTCACAGCCATACCGTCGTCGAGTTCGCACCCACCGTCACCCTGCTCTCCGGCGCATCCGGCACTGGCAAGTCGACCCTGCTCGACGGCTACATCGCGCTCCTGATGGATTCGGGCACGCCGTTCAATGGTGCCTCCAATGACGCCACCATCGGACGCGCACGCGGCTTCGAACAACGAAGCCTCGTCTCCTACCTGCGCGGCAAAATGGACACCAACCGCAGCGCTGCCGGTGAACTCGAAGACCAAGTGTTGCGAGGACGCGATTCAGCCACCTGGGGTGCGCTCGCGGTCACGTTCATCGACGATCAGGACCGCCGGTACACGGTCGCCCGCCTGTACTACGTCCCCCGCTCCGCGACCAAGGACCGCGACCTGGTGCGGAAGATGTGCACCATCGAGGGCACCGTCCACCTGCCCGACCTGGAACCGTTCGCTGCAGGCAAGTTCGACAAACGTGCCGTCGAGGGCCGGCTCGCGAACCTCAAGATGCACGATTCCTACGCGGCGTTCGCGCAGGCGTTCTGCACCCGCCTCGGCATCGGCCCCCACGGCGACGGAGCCAGGGCTCTCCGGCTGCTGGCCCGCATCCAGGCCGGGCACCAGATTCCCACCGTGGACGACCTGTACAAGAAACTCGTCCTCGAACAGCCTGGCACCTACGCGGCCGCCGACGCGGCCGTCGAGCACTTCAAGGACCTCGAAGACGCATACGCAGCGATGGAGTCCGAGGCGAAAAAGGCCGAAGTCCTTGCGCCCATCCCCGCTCTGTGGGAGGAGCGGGAAGCCGCACGGGAGAAGGTCCGCCTCATCGACACTTTCGGTCTCGGATACTCCCAGGATGACACCCCGTTTGGGTTGTGGAAACTCACTACCGAAGATCGGCTCCTCGAAGCCGTCGAGGACAACCTTCGTGCCGAGCGCGAAACGTTCGGGAAGGCCAAGCGGACCGCGCAGGAGCGGGAGGCCGACCTCAACATCAGCAAGGCCAACGTGGAGGCCGCCCTCGCCGAGAACGACTCACACGCGACCGTAGCCCGGCTCGACGCCGACCTTGACCGGCTCCGGCTCGCCCGCGCCGCCGCCCGCGAACGCCGCGACACCTTCGACCGCCTAACCGCGCCCCTCAACCTGAAGATCGAATCCGAGGACGACTTCGACGCCGCCCGTGCCACCTCCAAGGAGTTCCTGGACGGGTTCCAGGCAACCTTGGACGACCTGAACCGGCAGAGGGCCCTGCTGAACCGGCAGGTCGCCGCACCGCTCACCGAGAAGGACGACCTCGCCGTCGAGCGGGAGTCCCTCAAGGACCGCAAAGGGCGGATGGACCACCGCCTGCATGTCGCGAGGCTGGCGATGGCACACGCCGCCGGGATGCGACCCGAAGACCTGCCATTCGTCGGTGAACTCATCGACGTTCGCGACGGTGAGCAGCGGTGGCGCAAAGCCATCGAAACGACCCTGTTCGGAATCGCCCGGGTCATGCTCGTCGACGCTAACCACCTCGACCGGTTCTCCCGCGCCATCGACCAAGCCGACATCCCAGCACGGGTCAACTTCCAAGGCATCGACCTGTCCGGCTTCCAGCCCGAGAACCTCGACCCGCGCTACATCTCCGGGAAGCTCGACTTCAAGGACACCCCGTTCACCAACTGGGTCCTCGACCGGCTCACCGGCGACGACACCGACGCTCTGTGCGTCAACACCCCCGACGAACTCTCCGGGGGCGGGCAGAGGGTCACCATCAACGGGCAAACCCGCCGGGGTCGTTCGGGTGCCCACGGCAGCAACAACGCTCCGTACGTCATCGGGTTCTCCAGCGTCGACCGGCTCCGCGAAATCGACGGACGCATCAGCGAACTGAACACCCTCATTGGCGATCTCGGCCAACAGGAACAAGCCCTCAACGCACGCTCCACCGCCCTAGTTAACGCTAAGTCAGCTCACGACCACATCGTCGGCACCGCATGGGCCGCCATCGACGAAGGCGGCATCACCGCCCAGATCAAGGAACTCGCCGATCAGCGCGACCGTATCCTCGACGCCGACGACAACCTCCGAGCCCTCAAGGAGGAGCACACCCACATCCTCGCCGAACTCAAGAGGGCCACCGGGGCCGTATGGGCCGCCAACCAGGCCCTTGAGCGGGTCGAGAAGTCCAAGAACCAAGTCATCACCCGCAAGGACCACGTGGTCGGCGAAATCGAACGCATCGACCGCGCCCAGCAGGTCGTTCTCACCCAGATCCAGACCGACTACCTCGACACCGAGTACCGCCAAGTCGCCAACGCCGTGGACCTCGACGAGTTCAACCGCGGTGGCTGGGCCAGGCTCAAGACGCGCCTCGGTGAACAACTCAAGGGCGCAAACGAGAAAGTCGCCGACAAGACCCGCGCGCTCGAAAGCACCTTCCGTCGTTTCCTCGACCGGTGGGAGGAACCCAACCTGTCTGGGTCGGTGGAGAACTACGACACGTTCCGTCGCATCTACGACGACATCATCGCCCGAGGTCTCGCCGACCGCCGCGCCGAATGGTCCAAGCGACTCACCGACTGGTCGGGACAAGACCTCGTCCCCCTTGCAGGCGCGTTCAGCATGGCCATCGAAGAGATTCGCCAACGCCTCGACCCGGTCAACACCATCCTTGAACGGCTCCCCTTCGGTGCCCACCGCGACCGACTCCGCATCGACCTGCGCGAACTGCACCGCGACGACATCGTGAAGTTCAAGAAGGAACTGCGGATCCTCTCTCGCGTCAACGCCGACGCCTTCACCGAGGAGCAGATTCAGAACTGGTTCAAGCGGCTCCGCAAGTTCATGTTTGCCATCCGCAAGGACACCACCGGGAAGTCCACCCGTGACCGCGACTACTTCCTCGACGTGAACCGGCACATCGAAATCACCGCTGTCGCCTACGACCCAGTCACAAGGGTCGACCGGTCCACGTACGCCTCCCTCGGCGGCAAGTCCGGCGGCGAAACCCAGGAACTTGTCGCGTTCATCGTCGGAGCCGCCCTAAGGTTCCAGTTGGGCGACGACACCAACACCCGCCCGCGGTTCGCCCCCGTCTTTCTCGATGAGGGGTTCGTCAAGGCCGACAGCGAGTTCGCCGGACGTGCCGTCGATGCTTGGAAGGGGCTTGGCTTTCAGCTCATCATCGGTGCCCCGTACGGACAGTTCACCGCCCTCGAGCCCCATGCCGAACAAATCCTCTACATGTCCAAGAGCGACAAGGGCATCTCCTACGTCAAGCCCGTCCAACCCATCAGCAAGCCCCCCGCCACCCCTGCTGCGAGCTCCGAGGCCACCGGATGAAGACCCCCGAGACGGTCCTCGCCGACATCGAGCGGCGATTGGACAACACCTGGGCCGACCACCTCGCAGACCAATCCTCGTGGCCTCACCGCTTCTCCCTCGGCACTGATTCCAAGAGCGCGCTCGAGGCAGGATGGCAAGACACCTACCAGCCGCTGCGCCGCATCTGGGCCGACTGGGCTCGGACACGCCCCGTCACGCTCCACACCGAACCGAAACGCGTCTACTCCACCATCCAGGACCTCCCCGTCGGCCTGACGGTCGCCACTATCGACGATGCTGCACGTCTCGCCGGTGGCGACTGGCCCGCCAGACTGGCAGGTGCCAGCCGTCGCCTCACGACGCTGCGTGAACGCCACCCTCACCTCGAAAACTCATCCAAGATGCTGCGCGCAGTAAACGGGTACACCGACACTGACTTCGGGCTACTCCTTACCGTCGCCGACTGGTTCAGGCGCAACGACGCCACCGGCCTCACCCCACGACAGGTCCCGATCCCCGGCGTCCACGCCAAGTGGCTCAACGGACACCGTGCGCTCCTACTGACTCTTAGCGGACGTGAAACCCTCGGGCTCCTCCCCGAACACCCGCCACGCATCCACTTCAGCTATCTCGATCCCCACCACCGTGCCGCAGGCGGACGAGTGCACGACTCCGCCACCGTCGACGACGCGTTCACACCCGCCTACCCGCCGCAGGTCGTGGTCATTTCCGAGAACAAGGACACCGCCATCCACTTCCCGCCCATCCCCGGTGGCATCGTCGTAGAAGGTGAAGGATTCGGCGGCAAGACCGCCGCCGCGTTCCCCTGGTTAACCCGCGCCCCTCACGTCTACTACTGGGGTGACCTTGACGCCCACGGTTACGAAATTCTCAACGGCTGGCGGGCCGCTGGCGTACCCGTCACCAGTATCCTCATGGACCCCGCAACCTTTGAGACCTACGAACCGTTCGGCACCAACACCGACAAGAACAACAAGCCCCTCGGGCCCGGCGTGCCGAAACCACTCCCGTGCCTCACACCCGGCGAGAGAGCCGTCTATGAACGGGTCCTCGATGCCGCCCACACCGGGCACCGTCGCGTTGAGCAGGAACGCATCCCGTTGGAAGTAGCGCGTCGTACCATCCTGAGCGCGATTCCCGTCTGGGGCGCGTCAAGCCCAACTGACTAGCGGAATGCAACGCCAAGACTGACCCGGTCGAACGCCGGTTGCTTGCGGAAGGACTGCTCAGCGTGATGGGTCCATAGGCCCGGGGCGACAGAGACGGCGAAGTCCTATGGCCAGCCCTGCGAACGACCCCTCGACCGACTGGCCTGTAACGATCGGGCACCTTGGACTTTGCAGACTTCGGCCTCGTCGCCCGGGTCGTGCAAAGTACCCAGCACGCGAGCGCGCAATCTGCGCTGCATCTCGACAGCTGTCGAGATGCAGCCAAGATTGCGCACCGGGTAAGGGTATGTAACATAAACGTGCCGTTATGGGTAAGCCGCATGTTGTCTCTCGACGTTATGCGATCAGAATCCATGGCGTGACCTCTCGAGCCTGGCCAACTGGGCGCGATGACCACGCGACTTCTCGTCGGGCGGAACACCCTCTGTCAGTTGGCCAACGGGAACGTCTCCACCAAGTGCCATCCGTCCCGTTTGGTGGACAGCGCCGGGCCGGACCAGAGCTGAACGCAAGTCGCGCGATGGGTGATCGGCAGACTGGGCAACAACTCACCCTCGATGTCGCGAAGCACGTCCTCCGCAGACCCGTGGGCGACCGTCAGGTGGGGGTGGATATCGCTGTAGGCGCCGCCGTAAATCGGGTAATCGGGGAAAGCGGCCTCCACGCGGCGGGTGAGCCGGATGATCGGGTCGGGCTCCGTGGGGGTCAAGAACAGGACGTCGGTGCCGAACCAGCCGGTCGAGGCGAGCTCGATGCTGAACGCTGGTGTCGCTGCAATCAACTTTCCCAGGCGGGCCATGTCCGTCTCGCCCATGGCTGAGGTCGGCTTGAAGGGGTAGGCCACGGTGATGTGCGCCGGGACGCCGACCTGGGCGGCGAGGTCATGCAGAACGCGATACCGACCCACGGCGGTCTCGGCCTCGTGGATCACAAGAAGCAGCGAGGACTCCATCGGCAGTGTGGTCTGCATGGCCCCAAGTCCACCACGTCCGCCTACGCTCAGCGCGCCTTACCCTGACGCCAAGCCTGGGATCTTGCACTACACCGCGAGGGCAAGTCGATTGGGACGGCTCAGGCCGCGGGTGACTTTGGGGTGATCGCGAGCTGGCCCCCGAGGGCGTCGATGACCTTGGCGATGGTCTGGAAGGACGGGTTCCCCGTCGTGCTGAGGGACTTGTACAGCGATTCGCGGCCGACGCCCGCGACGCGGGCGATCTCGCTCATTCCCTTGGCCTTGGCGATGTCACCCAGAGCGGCCTGGAGCAGGGCGGGGTCGCCGGTGCGGGCGGCTTCGTCGAGGTAGGCCAACATGTCTTCGGTGGTCTCCAGGTAGTCGCTGGCGTCCCAGCGGTTGAGGGTCACTCCTATGGCTTGTCCTCTCGGATCTGGGCGGCCAACTCTTTGGCCTTGCCGATGTCTGTTGTCTGGGTGGACTTGTCGCCGCCGGCCAAGAGCAGGATGACCGTCTCTTGGTTCTGCATGTAGTAGACGCGGTAGCCGGGGCCGAAATAGAAGCGCATCTCGAAGACGTGGTCACCCACAGGATGGAGGTCCCCGACGAGTCGGCCCGCGAGTTGGCTGCGGCGCAACGCCACGTTGATCCGGGCCCGAGCTTGCACGTCCTTAAGCCTGCGGATCCACTGTCGTAGGCATCCGTCGTCAGGATTTCCACGGCTGGATTGTATCCCACAGGATACCCGTTGCGCATGCGGACAGAGTCCCAGCCAGCCGCCCGGCCCCGCCCCAGCGGGGGAAGCCGGGCGGCTGCGGGCAAGACAGCATCGGATGGGCAAGGATCGCCACCCACGCCGTGATACCGACGAGCGGACATCGCAAGCCGTAGTGTCGACGAGTGGCGCTGACGGTCGATGAGAACGGGATCGGTCTGGCCAGGTCGTACTGGGTCCAGATGGTGCGCCCGCTGCTCGATCTCGAACTCCCCTCGGTGCCACGAATCGCTGCGCGAATCGGCTCGGGTTCGGACGTGCTGGGCCTGGACGACGACATGTCGCGCGATCACGACTGGGGCCTGCGGCTGCAACTGCTGGTGCCGTCAACGGCGCGATCGCGGGTCGAGGATGTGCTGACTCGACATCTGCCAGCTGATTCTTGCGGCCACCCCACCCGGCTCCGGTTCACCGGTCAGAAGAGTCCTTCGCTGACCGTGGAGGTGGACACCCTCGACTCCTTGATTGAGTCTCGCCTCGGATTCGACCCGCGCGTCGGTGGCAGCGCACTCGACTGGCTGTCCCTCACCGGGCAGGCGGTGCTCGAGTTCACGTCGGGAGAAGTCTTCGAGGACTCCGAAGGACAACTCACAGTGCTGAGGTCCGCGTTGACCTGGTATCCCGAGGACGTGTGGCGGTACCTGGTCGCGTCAGCCTGGCAGCGTGTCGACCAGGAGCTGCCGCTCATGGGGAGAGCGGGCGAGCGCGGTGACGATCTTGGGTCACGTGTCATCGCCGCACGTCTCGTGGATGTCGCTGTGCATCTTGGCTTCCTCGTGTGTCGCCGGTGGGCGCCCTACTCGAAGTGGAGAGGCACCGTCTTCGCCCAGCTGCCGCTCCCGAGACAGCTCACTAGGCATCTGGCCAACGTGCTCGACGCACCCACTTGGCCGGAACGTGGCGAACAAGTGCTGCGCGCTGTGGAACTGCTAGCCGACCATCAAGCACGTGCGGGGCTGCCGACGGTGGCGCCGGTCTGCACTCCGTTCTGGGATCGCCCGTTCCTCCATCTCAATCCGGCCCTGGTGCCGGCTATCGGCGACAGCATCTCCGATCCGGCGGTCCGGGCTCTGCCCATCGGACTCGGCAGTATCGAGCAACGTTCAGACAATGTGGACCTCCTGGTCCATGCGGCCCGTCGGCGCGCTGCGGTCGGAGCTGTGAGCAACGGGCCAGCCCCTGCCTGACGAACGTCCGACCATCGTCGAGGCGCTACCTTGCACGCGCTGCGGCGCAGCGCCCGCTCATGCAATCTGCGCCGCACGCGTTCGTGCACTCTTCATCACATCTCGACAAAGACTCCCAGCCCGTCCGGGTTGGGTTCAGGAAAGGGTCGGGACGGACGCGTCAACGTCCGCCCCGATTGAGGTCCTAGAAACCTCGGCTGTGCGCTGATGAGTCTAGGGCCTCCTGTAACGGTCCATGTGGGCCAGGAAAGGAAGCCCGATGTCCCCTCATCGGTGTCGAGTGAAGTTGATTGGTCGGCGCTGCTCCGGGCACGACCTGTGCGTGCCGCTGCCCCGCGAGGTGCCGCCGGAGTTGCGTTGCCAGCCTGAACAGCCCCAGGGCTATGGCGCTGGCGGCGGGGTCTCCTGCGGATGCCAGATGCCGAAGGATCTCGATGAGCGGGTGCTCCGCGAACTGAGAGAAGACCTTCAGGAGTGTCGTCGTCGCGGCTACGTGCTGATCGAAGCCGCGTAGAGATTCGGCCGCTCGGATCGTGCTGATCCGGGCGGCCGAGTCCGGCGGCGAACGGGGGGCGCTACA
>JAKOZM010000262.1 GCA_029779995.1 Actinomycetes bacterium | reverse complement strand
GTCAGTAACTTGGTCGACGTGGAGGGGAACGCAAGCTATCGACTCGACGTCGCCTTGCTTGACGACGGTGCGACTCAGCGCTTCGTCGTGGTCGACGACAACGAAAGTCTCCATCGGCCAGCAAGTGACTGGCTGAGCTTTCTGCATGATGTGGGTCGTTCGCCGAACACGGTGAAGAGTTACGGCAACCGCGTCGCTTGGTATTTGTCGTGGACCGCGCAGACCGCGGACTGGCGGTCGGTGAGCCTGGGCCATTTCGCGATGTGGCGGCGCGTGTTGGCGACGACGCCCGTGCGCAAGACCAATGGCGCGGAGTCCTTGCGCAGCGATGCGACGGTCGCCTTGTGGATGACGCCGGTTCGCTCGTTCTACGAGTGGGCGGACGCACATGGACTTCTGACGAACGATGTCGCCAAGCGGATCACCGAGGTCAAGTACTTCGCCCCCGGTACGAAACCGGGAGGCGAGTACGGCAGAACCCGACGGGTTCTGGTTCCGGAGTTGAAGACCGCCAGTCGACCGGGAGTGAAGGATCCTGAGTGGATCGACGACGAGCAGGCACGACAGCGGCTTCTCGACCTCGACCTCAACGTCCGCGACCGGTTCATCATCGACCTGCTCTATTACACCGGGCTCCGGGCAGGTGAAGCCTTATCGCTATTCACAGCCGACCTGCACTTCGGCGGCGGCTCGCCTGAGCTCGGTTGTAAGGTCGTTGACCCGCACTTACACGTGAGGGTGAACAACCCGGTCGAGAACGGAGCCAGGGCCAAGGGCTGCGCGCGGACCCTTTACGTCCACGACCAACTCGTCGAGCGATACATCGACTATGTCCTAGAGCGCCAGCGGCTACTCGGAGCCGATGACCTGTCACCGCACGCGCTCGTGAATCTCTACGACGCTGGGCGACGCGGGCGAGCGATGACGTACGCCGGGGTGCGGAAGCTCCTGCTCCGATGCGGCACAAGGATCGGCTATGAGCTGACCGGTCCGCACATGCTTCGCCACACCCTTGCCACTCGGTTGGTGCGTGGCATCGGCTGCGAGCCGCAGGCAATGGACGTGGTCCAGGCCGTCCTGGGGCACCGCAGCCTCAACTCCACGCAGGTCTATACCCACGATCTGGAGCGGGCCAAGCAGGCAGCTCTCGCCGCGCTGGCTCCCCGTTCGGTCGTGTTGGGGCAGACCCGATGAGTACCGCCCGTCGCGCTCTCTCCTCCGCGCTGACCGACCCGAAGACGGCACTCGCCAAGACCTGGACGGAGCACCTGAAGGCTGGCATCGTGCGGGACTGGCGTCCAGGTGAGTTCGAATTCGACACGCTGGTATTCACCCCCGACCCCGACAACACGAGAACCTCGGCCGGCTACTGCGTCCGGTCGGGCTGCACAACCCTCCTACCGAGAGCTGCCGTGTGTCACAGCTGTCGTACCGACCACAAACGCTCCGGGACTGCCCTTTCGCTGAACGAGTGGGCGTCGCAGGCCAACCCGCCGGTTCGCTTCGAGCCCAAGGTCGGCTGCTTGGTATTGGGTTGCGGACGCAGTCACGGTGGAAACGGCTTGTGCCACTCGCACCACGCAAGGTTCGCCAAGTGGGCGAAGAAGCGAGTCGGTGCCGCTGAGGTCGCGTCCTGGATCGCTGTCGTGGACCCCGGGCCACTGTCCCCGTTGCCCCGGTGTCGCGCGGGGTCGTGTCAACGAGACACGACGCGCAAGAACGGCCTCTGTCACAGCCACCAGGCGGCATACCGGAAGTGGGAACAGGCCGGCGGAGTACATGGCCTCCCAGTCGATGCCGACACCTGGCTACGCACGACACGTGAACCCCCGATGGAGCGGACCCTCACCCCGTACTCTCGTGCGGCGGCTGTACCGTTTGGTGTGCTGCCCGAGCCGGTGTGCTGGGAGTTCCTCTATGCCGTCCAACAGCGAGACCTCGGTGGCGGCGTGCTGTCGACTGCCGATCTGCGAGGCACCTACCGAGCGCTGCTTCGCAGCGGCTGCACCTCTGTCGTCGGGGAAAGCCTCTTGGGGAGGGCTACCGACAACCCCTTCCGGGCAGGGATGCTGAACGAGTGGCAGCGCCACATCGATGATGCCCACCGCGCATGGTCTCAAACCGACGACCGCGACCCAAAAATCATCTACCTGCGTGACCTCGAACTAACCCAGTCCACCCTGCCGGTCGGGCCGAAGGCGAAGGTGGATCTCAGTCCGATCCAACGGGAGTGGATCGCGAAGTCCTACGAGAGCTGGATCCGCTCAGCGCCTCGGGGTAGGCAGGACGTCGGGTACTTGCTCCACATGGTGGTCCTGATCGACGAGATCCTGACAGCACGCGGTACTCCCCGCAACGCGCTTGGCCGACCGGACATGGACGCAATCGTCAGCGGGATCCGGAAGCGCTGGCATCTGGACCACACCCAGCGTCGGCAGATCGGCCTGCTTAACAGGTTCGTCGCCCACTGCCGCCGCGATGAGGCTCTCCAAGAGCACTGGGACGACATCCCCTCCACGTTCGCCGTCGACTTCGCCAAGCACCGTCCACGGGGAACCAAGTCCCGCACTCGTGACGGCGATGACGCGTTCCGGTTCGTTCCCCAGCCGATTATCGACCACCTCATGGATCGCCTGACGCTGGTGCAGCGTCGTACGCCTTACCTGACCGCCGAGGCGCGCATGATGCTGTTCCTTCAGGAGCGGTGCGGGCGGCGCACCACGGAAACGGTGCGGCTCAAGGACGACTGCATCTCCTACGACAACCAGGGCGCGCCCTACCTTGAGTGGGAGCGGTGCAAGCCCCCGTACACGATGGGCAAACGGCTTCCCATCCATCAAGAGACTCACGACGTTATCCGCAAGTGGCAGCAGATCAAGCGTGACCACACGGTCGAGTCGCAATGGCTGTTCCCCTCGGTGCACAGGCCTGGAGTCGATAAGCCCTGGAACTCGACCTACCTCCAAGCACGAGTCCAAGATCTGGTCGCTGTCGTGCTGGAGAAGGCTCCCTACGAGGGTCCTGCCGAAGGTCCAGAAGGCAATCTCATTCACTTCGATCTCACGAAGCTGGACGCCTACTCGTTCCGGCACGCCTTTGCGCAGCGCTTCGCAGACGCCACCGATTCGGAGGGTCGTTCGACGACCCCGCCGGATGTCTTGCAGGAGTACATGGGGCACAGCAGCTTCAACACGACCATGGCCTACTTCAAGGTGACCGCGAAGCGACGGAAGAAGGCCCTCGAAGCAGTCGCACCCCGTCGCTTGAACCTCCATGGCGAGGTCATCAGCGCGGACCGAGAGCGCGACGGATTCACGAAGATCGCTGTATCACTCGGCCACTGCACGGAGCCCCAGAACGTCGCAGCTGGTGGCCACGGCTGCATGGTCGATCACGCTTGTGAGTCGTGCCCCTTCTTCCTCGTTGATCCTCTCGAACGCGACGGGATGGAGGCTAAGCGACATGCGCTGCGGGTGAAGTTGGAGCGGGCGCGAGTCATCAACGCTCAGCAGCACCTCTTGGATCACTACGAGGCCAGGATCAAAGACACCAGCACCATCATCGACGGCATCGACGCCTACATCGACGGCTTACCCGAGCACGAACGCGAAGCGATCCGCGACGCAGTCGGGCGGATGGCCGACATCCGCCGCCGGGCGACTGCCGCACGACAGATCGACCTGCGCCAACTCTTGGAGACCAGCCATGAACACTGATGCAGCCGTCGCCGCGCTACAACGCAACCGCGCCGACGCCTCAGCTGCCAAACGACGAGCGGTCCTGACCGCCCTCGACCACCTCACTGCTCAGGGCTGTGAAGTGAATATCTCGACCGTCGCGCGAGCAGCAGGTGTGTCACGCCAGTTCGTATACACGCATCAGGCTTTGCGCGAGGCCGTCGCCAAGGCGGCCGACGCGGTCCGCAATGACCAGCCAAGTGAAAGCACCAGGATCGACATGGCGCTTGGGCTTCGGGCCGACCGTCGTGTCCTGGCCGTGAAGGTGGAACGCCAGGCCGCCACCATCATCGAGCTGAAAGCCCAGATCGAGGCCCTTGAGCGTCAACGTCAGCGTTGGCTCGGCAGCCAACTCAACATTGGTGCGACGGTTGACCCCGAAACCCACGCCGATCTGCGCATCACCAACGAGCGTCTGATCGCGGAGAACTCCTCGCTGCACGCGCAGGTCACCGAGCTACGACGGATTATCACCATCCTCGAAGCGGAGCTGGCGGCTTCTCGCCAAGCGCATGCCGAGGACATCACGAACGCGGCCGGCGCTGGCACGTCGGTGACGACTCTGGCGGTACGGCGATGACCGAGCTCCGCGGCGACCCGAACGGCCAGGCGTCACACCACCGTGGGCAACGAACCTGTCTACCCGTGCCGCTAACGTCTGACCCAAAGCAGAGGGCGAAATAATGACGGTGACCGAGACCAGCGTCGAGGAGCAGCTTGTGAGATCGCGGCACCGTGTGAAGACTTACGGGGAGGTTTTCACTCCCCGTCACATGGTCGATCGGATGCTCGACTTGGTCCGCGAGGAGCTGGAGACCGGTCCCGACTTCGTCGACAAAACGTTCCTCGAGCCCGCGGCCGGCGACGGCAACTTCCTCGTGGCGATCCTGCGTCGCAAGCTCCACGCGATCGAGAGCCGGTACCCCGCGCAGGAGTGGCCGCATGAGTCGCTGTTCGCGCTGGCGTCGATTTACGGCATTGAGCTGCTGGAGGACAACCACCAGGACGCCAAGGCGATCATGCTTGCCGAGTTCCTGGGTTTCCATCAAGCCCATGGCGTTGCCTGCGGTGCCCGCACGAACCTGCATCGTGCCGCGGCCTACCTGATCGACACGAACATCATGTGCGGCAACACCTTGACCGGTCAGACCGCCCAGGGCCAGGAGATCCAGTTCTCGTGGTGGCACCACATAGATGGCCAACCGGTGATGGTGCAGCGGGAGCCGTTCACGCTCGCCTCGCTGCGCCAGGGCCACGTCTTCGACTTCACCATCTATGACACTTATCAGCCGTGCCGGATCGACAGGGTCCACGAGGAAAGGGGGGACAATGCCTAGCCCGGAGATCAACACCTACAGGGAGATCCGACCGGTCATCTATTCCTGGTCCACGCCGGACCTGCCGAAGTACGCGGGCTGGGAGAAAATCGGGTACACCGAGCAGCAGACGGCAGCCGAGCGCGTGGCCCAGCAGGCATCTCAGCTGTCGATCGATAAGAAACTGGAGTGGTCCCGGCGTGCGTTCTTCACGACCGAGGCCGGTGGACGCTTCACCGACCATGACTTCCACGCCTACCTCAAGCAGCAGGGCGTAGAGCGCGAGACCATGCCCCAGCGGACGGAGTGGCACCACTTCGACGGCGCGCCGAAGAAGTCGCTCGAGTACTTCAACAACTTCGCCGGCCAAGACTTCTCCGATGTCCAGAAGGACGGGATGGACGACTACGTCCTGCGTCCTGAGCAGCAGGCTGCGGTCGATCAAGCGGTGGCTGCGTTCGCCTCCAACAAGGCCGAGGTGCTGTGGAACGCCAAGCCGCGGTTCGGCAAGACCCTGACCGCCTACCACCTGATGCGAACCCTCGACGTGCGTCGCGTCCTGATCGTCACCAACCGCCCGGCGATCGCGAACTCGTGGCTCGACGACTTCGTGCGCTTCATCGGCCACCAGACGACCTTCAAGTTCGTGTCGGAGTCACCATCGCTGGCCGATCGTTCACCGATGACCCGCGAGCAGTGGCGCGGCTACGTGTCCACCCACGAGGACGAGGATCCGCGAATCGTGGAGTTCCTCTCGCTCCAGGACCTCAAGGGATCGCAGTACTTCGGCGGCCCCTACGACAAGCTCAAGCACATCGCGGACCTCGACTGGGACCTATTGGTGATCGACGAGGCACACGAGGGCATCGACACCACCAAGACCGATATGGCCTTCGACCAGATCAAGCGCGCACGGACCCTGCACCTGTCGGGTACGCCGTTCAAGGCCCTGGCCGCCGGCAAGTTCGACCAAAACCAGATCTTCAACTGGACCTACGAGGACGAGCAGACGGCCCGACAAGATTGGGAGCAAGAGGGCCAGGAGAACCCGTACGCGGCGCTGCCGACGCTCAACCTGCTGACGTACCAAATCTCGCGGATGATCACGGA
Source organism: Actinomycetes bacterium (assembly GCA_029779995.1). The sequence continues at coordinate 9,914 of JAKOZM010000262.1, read as the reverse complement.
CCGTCTGGCCGAGGGCGTCGCCATCGACGAGGAGGAGGCGAACATCGACTACACGTTCGACCTCAACGAGTTCTTCGCGACCAAGGACAGCGGCTTCTTCGAGCACGAAGCCGAGGTCATCAAGTTCCTCGACTGCATGGCGACCAACGAGAAATACCCCTTCTCCACACCCGAGCTGCGCGACGAAATCCGCCACTCCTTCTGGCTGCTCAACCGCGTCGCTTCCGCGAAGGCCCTGGACAGGCTCCTGAAGAATCATGAGGTCTTCAAGGACTACACGATCATCCTGGCCGCCGGAGACGGAAGAAGCGACGGCGACAGTGACGCCGTGGCTGTCGGCAAGGGGCTTGACAAGGTGCGTGCCGCCATCACGGAGGCAGAAGCCTCGGATGGCAAAACCATCACCCTGTCCGTGGGGCAGCTGACCACAGGCGTCACGGTGCCCGAGTGGACAGCGGTCATCATGCTGTCCGACCTGGCTTCCCCAGCCCAGTACATGCAGGCCGCCTTCCGGGCGCAGAACCCGTGCACCTTCGAGCGCGGCGAGCAGGCGTACCAGAAGCACAACGCGTACATCTTCGACTTCGCACCCGAGCGCACCCTGACGATCTTCGACGCCTTCGCCAACAACCTGCACCCGAACCCCTCTGGCAATCCGGAGGTTCGGCAGGAGAACATCCGTACGCTGCTGAACTTCTTCCCTGTCCTGGGTGAGGACGCCGAGGGTCGGATGATCAAGCTCGACGCCTCCCAGGTGCTGACCTTCCCCCAAGTGTTCAAGGCCCGCGAGGTCGTGCGCCGCGGGTTCCTGTCGAACCTGTTGTTCGCGCACGTCGCTGGCATCTTCCGGTACTCCGAGCACGTCAAGGAGATCCTCGACAAGCTGCCCACCGCGAAGCAGGGCAAGATCAAGAAGGGGGAGCCCATCGAGATCCCGCAGCCGCCGCCGGTGACCGACCCTGACGGCAACGTCCAGGTCGATTTGGAGACCGTGATCAACCCGAAGGTCGCAGAGCTCGGTAAGCCCGTCTATCGAATCGAGGACCTTCCGAGCATCGAACCTGACGCCCCGGCGTCCACCGCAGCGACGGCAATCGCGAAGGCGGTGACCGAGCAGACCCGCCAGAAGCGCAAGGAGCTGAAGGAGGCCTACGGGCTAACCGCGAAGCAGCTCCAGCGCGACGAGAAGCGCACTGAGCAGGCCGTGAAGGACCGGGTCGAGCGCGCGTACGCCGAGCACAACATCGCCAGCAAGCACCTCGACGACGAACTGAATAACGCAGCCACCGAGGCCGACGCCGAGGCGCTCCAAGCCAAGAAGCTCGAGCAAAACAAGGCGTTCCAGGACAACATCCTGGCCATAGTCGACAAGACGATGGAGGAGATCGTGCCCGAGGTAGTCACGCGCGAGGAGACCAAGAAGGAGCAGAAGCGCGCGAACCAGACGATGGACGACGCCCGCTCTCACCTGCGCGGCTTCGCCCGCACGATCCCCATGTTCCTCATGGCCTACGGCGACCGCGGCATACGCCTGTCGAACTTCGACGACTACACCCCCGACGACGTGTTCCACGAGATCACCGGGATCACCGAAGGCGAGTTCCGCCTTCTGCGCGACGGCCAGAAGATCCTCGAAGACGACGGCACGGTCAAGACCATCCCCGGCCTGTTCGACGAGGCCGTCTTCGATCAGGCCCTCCAGGAGTTCCTGGACAAGAAGGAGGAACTCGCCGACTACTTCGACGACGAGCTGACCGAGGACATCTTTGCCTACATCCCCCGGCAGAAAACCTCGCTGGTGTTCACCCCTAAACCCGTCGTCCAGAGGATGCTGGACATCCTTGAGGACGAGAACCCGGACATCTTCACCGACCCGGACAAGACATTCGCCGACCTGTTCTCAACGGCCGGGCTGTTCCTCATGGAGATCGTCCGCAGGCTCGACACCGGCCTTGCCGAAGCGATCCCTGACCAGGACGATCGGCTACGACACATCCTTACCACGCAGGTCTTCGAGATGAGTCACAACCAGATCCTGCACCGCATCACGATCGAGGCCGTCTCCGGTGGGATCCCCGAACGCAAGCGTTGGATCGAGGAGTCCGGGCACTTCAGAGTGGGCAACCTAGCCCGAATGTCCCCTGAGGAGCGTCAGACCATGGTCGACGACATGTCGACGGAAGGACCTTGACCATGACCAAGAAGTTCGACGTCGTGATCGGCAACCCGCCCTATCAGGAGGACCTGATTGGCGACAACGCAAGCAAGGCGCCACCGATTTATCACCTGTTCATGGACGCGGCTTTTGAGGTGTCCGGGAAGACGGTTCTGATCACCCCGGCACGCTTCCTGTCCAACGCGGGTCAGACCCCGAAGTCGTGGAACCAGAAGACCCTGTCAGACGAGCACTTGAGCGTGGCGTTCTACGAGCCCCGATCATCTAACGTGTTCCCTGGTCCTGAGATCGACGGTGGCGTCGTGGTCACTTATCGCGACGCCTCAGGGATCATCGGCCCGATCGGCACACAGTCCCACATCTCAGGGGCCGCCAAGGCGCTCGTCGCCACCGTCTCCCGGCAGACAACGGCATCCCTGGCGAGTGCGATCACCGAGCATCCGTGCAGTTGGGATCCCAGCGTCTTCGAGGCTCACCCGGAACTGCGTGAGCGTATCCCCGCCTCCAGCGGTCTCCGCATGAAGACGAACACCTTCGCACGTATGGCCGAAGTCTGCCTGGAGGCCCGGCCGGACGACGGACAGGACTATGTCCGAGTGTTGGGCCTCCTCAGCCGCAAGCGAGCAGTGAGGTGGATTCGACGGGACTATGTCGTGACGCCTGGGGTGGTAGACCAGTTCAAGGTGATCCTCGCTAGCGCCGACGGTGCCGCCGTGAAATCCGGCAGAGTGATCGGCTCACCCTTGGTGGCTGCACCGGGCACCGGCTTCACCCAGACGTTCATGTCGATCGGACGGTTCCCCACTGCACCGGAGGCCGAGGCGTGCGCTAGGTACGTCCAGACGAAGTTCGCTCGGGCGATGCTTGGAATACTGAAAACTACCCAGCACAACTCGGCTATCAAGTGGAAGCACGTCCCCCTCGAGGACTTCACTTCGGGGTCGGACATCGACTGGTCCAAATCCATCCCCGAGATCGACCAGCAACTCTATGCCAAGTACGGGCTCGACCCCGACGAGATCGCTTTCATCGAGGTCAAGGTCAAGCCGATGGAATGACCGCTCGTCGTGCCTACCAGAGGTACGACAGCGCGGTCCCAACCCTTTGCGGCCCGACGCGCATCCGAGGAACTTCAGGGTGGGCGATGAGCCGAGGACCCCGGCCAGCTCCTTGGCGTTCCTCGATCGTGCGCCGTTGGACTGTCAGTGCCGCTTCCTACAGTTGACCCAGCGGTGCCGCCGCGGCACCTGGACCTTCTGGAGGAACCCCATGGCCAAGTCTGTCTTCTACAGCTTCCATTACGACCGAGACGTCCACCGTGTGCAGTTGGTGCGCAACATCAACGCCCTCGAAGGACAGCCCGTCCTCAACCCTCAAGAGTGGGAGACCGTCCGACAAGGCGGCCAGACTGCGATCAAGAACTGGATCGACAAGCAGATGGCCTACAAGAAGGCCGTCATAGTCCTGATCGGCCGCGAGACCACAGGGCGGCCCTGGGTCACCTACGAGATCGAGAAGGCCTGGGCCGACAAGAAGCCGCTCCTCGGCATCCGCATCCATGGACTCTCTTCGCTGGGAACCGTAGACTCGGCCGGGCCCAACCCCTTCGACAAGGCCGACGTCAGCAACGTACCCGTCTTCGACCCGACCGTCACCGACCGGTACGGCAAGATCGACAGCAAGGCGACCTACAACGCCCTTCGCAACAGCATCGAGTCCTGGTCGAATCAAGGAGCCGTCAAGCCGTCATGGTGACCGAGGCGTCCTGCCCCTTCTGCCGGATCGTCGAGGGCAGCGACCCCGACGCACGCGTTCTGTACCGCGACGACAAAGTTGTGGCCTTCTTCCCACTCGAACCGGCGACCACGGGACACACGCTCGTCATCCCGCATCGGCACGTCACTCACCTTGATGACTTGGACCCTCACGAAGCCCGAGACGTGGCCGCTGCCGTCCAGCGGGTCTCAGCCGCGCTGACCTCCGCGCTGACGCCCGAGGGCCTGAACGTCATCCAGTCCAACGGCATCGCGGCAACACAAACGGTCCCGCACGTCCACGTCCACCTGGTCCCCAGATCCGAGGGAGACCGAATGATCCTTCGATGGCCTGACGGTGCGAGTGACACTCCACAGGTCCAGGATCAGACCCTCGCACGCCTCCGGACACATCTTCCCGACCAGCAGCCAGAGACGTCCGCAGAAGACCGCAGACAGCATCTCTCGTTCATCCAAGCCGTCATCACCCGCATGTCGCAGGCATCAGCATCGGCGAAGACCTGGCTGCTGCCTATCGTGACCGCGACCTTCGGGTACGCGATCACCAAGAACTCGCCGGGAGTCGCCCTCCTCGGGACCTTGGCCGCCTTCCTCTTCGGGCTGCTGGACGCGAACTACCTGAAGCAAGAGCGTGCCTTCCGGACTCTCTATGACCAGGTCGCCCGCGGACGCCCTATCCCAGCGTTCGCGATGAACCCGGCCCTTGCCTCTCCTCAAGGCTCGAACGTCAACTACTGGCCAGACTGGGCCGACGTACGTTCGTGGGCCGTCCTCCCGTTCTATGGGCCGTTCTTCGTCGTTGGCCTGGGCATTGCGGGCTGGCTTCACTTCCGTTAATGGGTCGGTCCAGAGCCCGCAGACCCCCCGCCCGAAGCCAGTCTCTGACAGTGGCTTACACCTAGACCCTTGATATTGAGCAGCGCTGAGTGGCTCAGGGTTTGATAAACACCGGGGCACGGGACTGGAAGTACAGCAACGACTACGTCGATGCAGAAGACGGCTACCGACACTCAAAGTGGCTTGCTTTCATGGAGCGCCGCCTCAAACTGGCTCGCAAGCTGCTGAATCCGACCGACTCCGTCCTCATCATCAGCATCGACGAACGCGAGTATCTACGACTGGGGCTCCTGTTGGAGCAACTCTTCCCCGAGGCTCGGCTACAGATGGTCTCGGTGGCCATCAACCCGGCTGCGATCGCACGAGGGTCCGAGTTCAGGCGCGCTGACGAGTACTACTTTTTCGTCATGCTGGGACGGTCGGCTCCTCTACCTGTCCCGCTGGCCAGCGACTGGGTCACCACCAAAGGTCGCACACATCGAGGAGAGATCCGCTGGGACCTTCTTCGCCGATCAGCTGCTTCGGCGGCCAGAAGCGACCGGCCGGGCATGTTCTTCCCAATCTTCCTGAACCGAGATACAAGGACGATCCACTCGATTGGCGACGCCATCGACCTGGGCACTGACCGATCAACGGTCGTCCCGCCCAACGGCACGATCGCGGTGTGGCCGATACGAAGGAACGGGTCCGAAGGCCGGTGGAGGCTGGGCCCATCCTCCACTCGGGAGGCTCTTGCCAGCGGCTTCGTGAAGGTCGGAGCGGTCAAGGGCGAAAACACCCCGATCTACTACCTGACGTTGGGAGAGCAGCGGAAGATCCGCGACGGCATCTACACCGTCACCGGCCGCGACACGGACGGGTCAGTGATGACTTCCACCCTGGACTCGGACGAGCGTCGAGTCATCCCGAGCACCCAATGGCGGGTTGCCAGTCATGACTCGACGCAGTACGGCTCACGAATGCTGACGCGATTCATCCCTGACCGGCGGTTCCCTTTCCCAAAGAGTCTGTACGCCGTTGAAGACGCCCTGAGGTTCTTCCTCGCCGACAAGCCCGACGCCGTCGTCGTCGACTTCTTCGCCGGCTCTGGCACCACGGCACACGCCGTCATGCGCCTCAACCGTCAGGACGGCGGCCGGCGCCAAAGCATCCTGGTGACCAACAACGAGGTCTCAGCCACGGAAGAGGTGTCACTTCGCCGCAAGGGCCACCGTCCGGGAGACGTCGAGTGGGAAGCGCTCGGGATCTGCGACTACATCACTAAGCCCCGCATCGAGGCGGCCATCACCGGACTAACGCCAACCGGTGAACCTATCCGGGGGGAGTACCAGTTCACCGATCCCTTCCCCATGGCCGATGGCTTCGAGGAGAACGTCGAGTTCTTCACCCTGACCTACGAGGATCCACGGGTCGTGGGTGCCGACATGGCGTTCGAGGCGATCGCCCCGTTGCTGTGGATGCGCGCCGGTGCCCGCGGATCTCGGATCACCGCCCCTACAGACACCTACACGCTGGCAGACACCTACGGGGTGCTCTTCTCGAGCGACACCGCCGGCGACTTCGCTGACGCCGTCGACCATGCTGCGGACCTCCAGGTGGTGTTCATCGTGACCGACGACGAGAAGCAGTTTCAACGGGTCTCCGCCTTGCTGCCGGCTCGGGTTGAGACGGTGCGGCTGTACGAGTCGTACCTGCGGACCTTCGAGATCAACACCGGTAAGGAGTAGTGGGTGCGCTACCAGCTGAAGGACTACCAGGACGACGCGGCCCGGTCCGTCTTGGACCGGCTCGAGCAGTGCCGTGAGGACTACCACCGGCGCGGGGAGCGGTTCTCCTTCGCGCTCTCGGCGACCACGGGTGCCGGCAAGACCGTGATTGCCGCGACCGTGATCGAGGCACTGATCCATGGCTCCACCGAGTTCGATGTCGAGGCCGACCCAGGTGCTGTGGTGCTGTGGATCAGTAAGGACCCGGCACTCAACGAGCAGACCCGGCACCGGATCATCGAAGCCGCCGACCGGGTTCCAATCGGGGACCTGGTCCTGCTGGACAAGGACTTCGCCGGCGAGAAGTTGGAGAAGGGCACCGTCTACTTCATCAACCCGGCCAAGCTGGCCAGCAGCAGCCTGTTCGTGCGCAAGACCAACGCCCGCCAGTTCACGTTCTGGGAGATCCTCGACAACACCATCCGGGACGACCAGCTGACCCTCTACGTGATCCTCGACGAGGCACACGAGGGGATGAAGGCGGTCCGGCGGGATGAGGCCGAGGAACGCCAGACGATCGTGCAGAAGATCATCAACGGCAACGGGACCAACCTCCCCGTGCCGATCGTCTGGGGGATCTCTGCCACCCCGGAGCGGTTCACCACGGCGATGGCCAGCGCCACCGAGCGAACCGCGAAGTCGAACGTGGTGATCGACCCCGTCCGGGTGCAGGCCTCGGGGCTGCTGAAGAACACCCTGGTGCTCGACCTCCCCGACGAGAAGGGCCACTACGAGACCTCGATGCTGCGCGACGGGACGATCGAGTTCGTCGCTCAGAGCGCCCGCTGGGCCGACTACTGCGCCGCTGAGGGCGAGGACGTAGTCACGCCGCTGCTTGTGGTGCAGCTGCCCAACAAGGAGACCGGAGCCGCTGGCGAGAAGGCTGAGGACCGGCTCATCGCCACCACCCTGACCGTCATCCGTGGCGCCTTCCCGGAGTTCACCGACGACTGCGTGGCCCACGTACTGGGCGACCGCGGGGATCTGGAGATTAACGGCATACCGATCCCGAAGGTCAAGCCGCAGGACATCCAGAATGATCCGACGGTGCGGGTGCTGCTGGCCAAGGATGCCGTCTCCACCGGATGGGACTGCCCTCGAGCCGAGGTCCTGGTCTCGTTGCGGCCGGCGCGGGACAAGACCTACATCACCCAGTTGCTCGGCCGGATGGTGCGCACCCCGCTGGCGCGGTCGACCAACGATGACCGGCTCAACTCGGCCTCGTGCTTCCTGCCGCACTTCGACCGGCCCACCGCGAAGGCGGTCTCCGAGGAGATCATGGGCATCGCCAAGTCTCGAGGTGGCGAGCCACCACTGCCTCCGGGACCCAAGGTGATCTTCCAGCCGGTCGATCTGGCCTGGAACGAGAAGGTCCCCGAGGAGGTACGCGAGCTGCTCGCAAGCCTGCCCTCGCTGCCCAAGCCGGCGGCCGCGCCGAAACCGGTCAAGCGGGCGATCGACGCAGCGACCGCGATGGCTGTCGACGGATTCGTCGACAAGCCCAACGATCAGCTGATGAGATCGCTCTTCGGAGTGCTCGACGGGGCTGCGGCTCAGTACGCCGAGGACCTCGAGCAGATCTCGGCCGCGATCATGGAGGCCGAGGTCCGCAGATTCACCACCCGGCACGGAGACACCTCGGCCCAGACCAGCCACATGGTCCGCGAGGCCGACGAGAACACCGTCAAGGAGGCGCTGGGCTCCACCCGACGGATCCTGGGCGCTGCCGTGGTCACCGGATACCTCAAGAAGCTCTACCAGCAAGCGCTGACCGCAGACGGGATCACTGCTGACCTGGTCAGCATCGACGCCCGGGTCGCGGCCCTGTCCCGGATCGAGCGCAACGGCGAGGCCGTGGTGGTCAAGGCACTGCAGGACACCGCCGAGACGCAGACCCGGGCGTGGCTGGAGAAGTACCACGGCCAGATCAAGCTCCTGGGAGATGCCCGTCAAACGGTCTACGACGACATCCGGGGCCAAGCCCGCGAACCGGAGCTCACTCCCACCGAGTTGCGGACCAACCAGCGGGTTGAGGGAGGGACCGCCGAGGGGGAGAAGCTGCCCCGTTACCCCAAGCACGTCCTGGCCGACGGCGAGGGGCAGTGGCCGTTGGACCCCAAGTTCACCAGCTGGGAGAAGGACGTCCTCGCCCAGGAGCTCGACCGGTCCTCGGTCGTGGCCTGGTACCGCAACCCTTCCGACGCCGGCAAGCACTCCATCCGGGTGCCCTACCACAAGGACGGGCTCTGGAAGTCGCTGCAACCGGACTTCATCTTCTTCGACACCAACGCCGGCGGGCAGATCGTCCCCTCCATCGTCGACCCCCACAGCGGCAGCTTCACCGGAGCGCTGGAGCGCCTCGAGGGGCTGGCCAGGTACGCAGAGGAGCACGGCGCGGTCTACGCCAGGATCGACGCGATCGACGAGGGGCGAGACAAGACCCTGCGTTCGTTGGATCTGAAGGACCCCGCGGTCCGAGCGGCGATCCTGGCGGCCGAGGAGGACGGCAAGTCCGCTGCCGACCTCTTCAACGGACCGCAGTCGCGCGCCTACTGACCTGATCTCGCACGCATGAGGGGGTCACAGAGACCCCGCTGGTGAACCTTCCCCAGGTGACCGTCGCAAACCACTGACCGTGCGAGGCCACCATGGATGTGCTCACCGCTGCGTGGGTCGGGGCAGGATCCCCAACCCCTCACGCGGCCTCCCTGACCGGAGACTGCTCCCACTGCGGATCCCGCGACCAGCTGGTCGCGGTGCGAGCTGTGGTGTCCAAGCAGTTCACCGCATTCGACGGATGGGCCAACCCCTCGGGTCGAGGCGTGTGCCCGGGGTGCGCCTGGGGGTACGCCACAGCCGAGCTGCGTGCTGGGGCACACCTGGTCACCAGAGACCCGGCAAGCCTGGCCCCTCTCGACCGAGCCAGCGTCGCCGCCCTGCTGCGATCGGGACCGCTCGGCGCCGACAGCGCTCTGGTGGTCCCGCTTCGGCCAGGACGCAAGCATCTGCTGCCGATGGCCACCTGGGGCAGGGTCGCGGTGGAAGACGTCGACCTGGGATGGAACCACCAGGAGGTGGCCCGGCTACGTCAGGTCGACCGGCTGCGTGCCCTGGGGTTCGGGTCGCGCATGCTCACCGCCGCTGCTCCGCCCTTCCAGGTCATGAGAACGCTGACCCCAGAGCAGTTCCCTCAGGTGCTGGACGCCTGGAGCCAGCTGGAGCCGTGGCGTCAGCCCGGGAACCCCTGGATGGCACTTGCCGTGCACGTCACTACCCCCACCACGAAGGAGAGCCGACGATGATGAACACCCCCTTCCGCAGCGTCACCGCCGCGGGGAACCCGCTCACGCACCTGGTGGT
>JAKOZM010000252.1 GCA_029779995.1 Actinomycetes bacterium | reverse complement strand
CGGGCCAGACAGTCAGCATGGAACACCGCGACCGGTGACTGACCCGGATTGCGGGCAGTGATGGCGGCCATCATGCGGTCCATGTCGGCGAAGATCAGCTCCTCGTCGCGGACCGTCAACCACAGCTCGGTCCGGGGCGACGCCTCAGTGGCGTACACCAGCGCACCTTCCTCGGTGTGGTGGGTCACGACGCGCAGGATGTGCGGATTCCCGTACTCCTGGGCAAGGTCATCAGGCAGAACCTCGGCCAAGGCTCCGATCGGGATCGTGTCCCCTTCGGTGGCATCCGGGGGCAGTTCCAAGCGGCGAAGGAACGCGGGCCAGGCGGGCTCCCCGTCGAGTTCGGCGATGCGGTTGCGCTGCGCCGAGGTCACGACCAGCGGCTCCCCGACCGCCCGGAATCCGTGAGTGGCCTGGGTGTCGACTCGTAGGGTCGGATCCCAGAAGCCCACGGCGAAGGCTGCGTGCTGGTACAAGATGCCGTCGATGGCCTGATGTGTGGCGATCCCCTGCATCTGGTCCGACGACGTCGCACCGAAGATGACGACGTCGGGGCCGAGCACCGACTCGATTCCGGCGATGACCTGATCGTTGGCGATGTCGATCCCGGAGGCCAGCAAGTAGATCATGCGGACCGGTTCGGGGGCTGCCGCCAGCTGCTCTGCGAGTTCGCGGCCCTTCTCAAAGGAGGTGTGCCCGAAGAGGTCGTCGACCTGTGCAACTGTGAATCCCTCGCCACGCAGACCCATCAGGCCGATGTCATGCAGGGACTCCCCAGGGCCTTGCGGCCCAACGACGCCCGCGCAGGAGGCGGCCAGCACCCGCGCCCCCGGACACGCAGCCATCACCGGCTGGGACAGGGCCACGAGGTCATGTCCCACGCAGGCGTTGATGAGGATGAGATCTGCTGTCGGCTGGACACTGCCGTAGGCGAGTTCGAGTGCTTCGGTCACCGCACGCTCAGCGTTGACGGCCCGTGTGTTGGAGGACGCGAACTCGATCATCTACCGCCCCTAGCCCAAATTGACGCGCTTCCTGCGATCTTGTCATGCCGGGGGGCAGGTTTGCATGTGCGCTGTGCCGACTGCTTGCCCAGGACCGCTCGCCCTGTGCCACGCTGCCGCTTTCCGAGGTGTCGTCGCATCACCGATGGGCGGTTGTTGCTGCGACACGCCGGGCGGAATCGCACCTTATGCCCAATCGCGATGGTGTGGCTCCCGCGTCAGCGGGCGCGGACCGGCGTCCTCGCGGACACCGGGCCTGACGTCGCCTGCACGACGTAACGACCCTTCTTCGCGATGCGGATCTTCACCGTGGACACCCCGGCGCTGTTGCTGCGCAGATTGGCCTTTGCGACGACCTTGCCCTTGCGCTTGAGGGTCCACGTGACTGCTGCTGAGGGTGGGAATCCCCTGGCCGTATACCGCTTCTTCGCACCCGCCTTCACCTTCGCCGGGCCTGAGACGGAGGGCACTGCGGCCACGGTGTAGCCACAGGAGGCCGTGGCCGTGTTCCCTGCGAGGTCACTGCCGGTGAGGGCCGCGCTGAAGGTCCCTGCTGAGGCCGTGGGAACCGAGACCGACACAGTGGCGCTGGCCGGCCCGGAGAGACCGTCGCTGACGTCCGCGGCAACGGTACCGGGCTGCCCGACGCGCAGCGTCGCGGGTCGGCAGGTCACGAGCGGTGCGGTCGTGTCGATGCCTACATTCACGGAGTTCTTCGATCCAGGGGCCGCCCCGACGTTGCCCTCTACATCCGTGCCCTGGCAGGTGATGGTTCGTAGACCCTCGCCGGCGAACGAGATCGTGCCAGTGGCCCTGGTCGTGCCCGTGCCACTGACGCCGCCCAGATCAGCTCCGGTGCACGTCAGACTCGTCACCAAGCGGTGGTCGGTGGCGACCACCGGCAGGCTTGCCGCAGCAGTGCGCAGCCAGATGCCGGGACCACTATCGATGTCGATCAGCGGCCCGGACGTATCGCAGTTGACGGCGCTGGCAGCCGTCAGCGCCGTCTGCGTATCGATCAGACCGGCTCCAGCCCCATCGACCGGCGCAGCGCCGACTGACCGCCCTGACGACTTGAGCGCGGCGATCACCTGGGCGGGTGTGAGGCACTGCTCCTTGTCGAGCATCAGCGCTGCCACGGCTGCGGCATGGGGTGCGGCGGCAGAGGTGCCATAGAAGCGATGGAAGCCGCCCGAGATGTCCCCGAAGAAACTGTTCTGCGTGCCGTCGGTCGCGGACAGGTCGATCGTCGCCGTCTGGCACGGTGACAGTGCGGCTGCGGGCGAGGTACCGACGACCGGACCCCAGCAGTACGTCGCGGGCCCCCGGGAGGAGAACGTCTCCAGCACGCCGGAGTTGTCGAAGGGGACCGCGGCCACCGTCACGCCGGGCAGTGACGCGTTGTGTCCGAAGATGGTTGGCCCCACGATGTCGCCACCGGCGCTGGTGTTGAAGGTGACGCTGACGAGGTCCGAGCGGTGCGAGATCAGTTTGAACCGAGGCGCGCTGCCCTGCTTGCGGACGACGATCCAGGCCCGCGACCCACTGCCCGAGAACGCGGCGAACTCGAAGGCTTGCTGGGTGGTCAGATTGGCCGAGCTGGCGCAACGGACGGTGTTCAACCCGACGTTGAGCAGACAGAGATCGAGGTCGGTGGTGACCCCGAAGGCGGGCTCGTTCCACCCGAGGGTGTACGTGAGATTCCCGGAGTACGTGAAGGGGTAGGTGGGGTTGACGCCACCCGTGGGGTCAAAGTCGTGGCAGCTGACGACTGCCGGGCTGTACTCGGTATTGATCAACGCGGGGCAAGCGGTCTGGCGGAACGCGGTCGTCTCATACGAGCCGACACTGTTGCCACCGATGACCTTGTTGCTGTTGGCGGCGCTGCTGAAGTACGTCACCCCCTGGGCTGTGACGTCGGCGACGGCCTTGGCGATCGGTCCGTCCTGGTACATGGGTTCGTTGAAGTAGGTGATGTCGTCGACGATGATGTCGGCCCCTTGGGCCGCCAGATCGCGGATCGAC
>JAKOZM010000244.1 GCA_029779995.1 Actinomycetes bacterium | reverse complement strand
CGTTGTGGAGGGTGAGGTCATGAGCGCCGACGTGCAGCCCGGCAAGGTGCCGACTGTCGAGGGTTCCGACCTGACCATCCGGGTCCAGAGCGACGGTGACGTGAAGGTCAACCGGGCCGATGTCGAAGCCGTCGACGTGGTGGCCAGCAACGGCGTGATCCACGTGATCGACGAGGTTCTGGTTCCGCCGAACGTGGACGTGGCCTCGCTGCTGCAGTAGTTGTTCGCAAAAGGGCCCCGAGGTGACTCGGGGCCCTTTCGCGTCCACATCTGGTTGGGAGCATGGGCCCGCGAACCAGATGTGGATCTGCCACGCGGTGCAAATCCCTGCATATTGGACATGAAGGGGTGTGTCGCTGGTTGAGAATGGGCAGGCCCGACCAAATCTCAACCAGATGTGAACGCCGAAGGCCCCCACCGGAACCCGGTGGGGGCCTTCGTGACGATTGGGGTCTCTACTTGCGCGGAGCCTTCGTGTCCGGAATGAGCTTGGACTTGCCCTTAACTGCGGCTTCGATGTGGGCCTTGTAAACGCTGTTGTTGATTCCCAGCTGGTTACTCGTGTCGTGGCCTTTATGTCCGTACATGCTCTTCACCTCCTCGCTGTCGATGTCTCAACTATACGTGTATACGCATAGACATGTGAAGGGGGGTCACAGTGATATGCATCACAGAAGTGCTTGGCCTATCTTCCGTGGCCGTGCTGGAACGACATCACCCGGCGCACGACCTCCGTGGTGCGAGGATGCCGGGCGAACGAGGTCAACTTCAGGGGGATCCCGAAGCGCTCGCGGACGGTCGACTTGGCACGCGCGAACTCCTTGAGTCCGTCTGGGCCGTGGATGCGCCCGAACCCGGACTGCCCGACGCCGCCCCAGGGCAGTGAGGAGACACCGGCGTACATCACCCACGAGTTGATGCTCACCATGCCCACCCGCAGCCGGGAGGCCAGGTCCTCACTGCGGCGTCGGCTGCCCGAGAAGATGGTGGCGGCCAGGCCGTAGTCTGCGGCATTCGTACGATCCACGGCCTCATCCATGTCGGCGACCGGATTGACGACCAACGTGGGCCCGAAAGTCTCTTCCATCACAGCGAGCGAATCCTCGGGCACATTGGTCAGCACGATCGGTTCGACGACGCCCTCGCCGATGGATTCCGGACCACCGACGACAGCCCGCCCGCCGCGGTCCATGGCATCCTTCACGTGCCGGCGCACGACCTCGATCTGCGACGGCATCGTCATGGGCCCGTAGGACGAATCGGGACCGTGCCCGGGTGTCAGAGCCCGGGCCTTCTGCGCGACCAGGCCGAGGAACTCGTCGTAGACCTCCCTGTGGACATATACGCGCTCGACACCTACGCAGGTCTGGCCGGCGTTGCTGAAGGCTCCGAAGGCGGCGGCGTCGGCGGCCTTGTCGAGGTCCGCGTCCTTGTCCACCAGGACGGCGTCCTTGCCGCCGCACTCAAGCAGCACCGGGGTGAGGCTGGCCGCGCAGGACGCCATCACCTTCTTGCCGGTGGGCGTGGATCCGGTGAACGAGATCTTGTCTACGCCTGCCTCACACAGGGCCTGGCCGGTCGCTCCGAAGCCGGTGATGAGTTGCGCCACGGGCTGCTCGGGGACGACCTCGGCGATGGTGTCGACCAGCCACTGGCCGACCGCCGGGGTGAATTCCGACGGTTTGAAGACCACTGCATTGCCGGCGGCCAAGGCGTAGACGATCGAGCCGATCGGTGTGAACACCGGGTAGTTCCAGGGTCCGATGATGCCGACGACTCCCAGCGGTTGATACTCCACGTGTGCGGCATGGTTCAGGGTGAGCAGACCGGGCCGCACCGAGCGCCGGCTCAGGACCTTCTCGGCGTTCAGCGCCGCCCAGTTCGTGTGCTCGACCGACAGGATGATCTCCAGCAGGGCGTCATCGGTCGGCTTGCCGTTCTCCGCGTGCACCAGTTCGGCCAGCTCGCGGGAGCGCCGGGCCAGCAGGCCCTTGAAGCGGGAGATCCTTCGGCGCCGCTCGTCGAACCCCAGATCTGCCCACCACGTGGCGGCCAGCCGCGCCCGGTCCACCACCTCGCGTACCTCCGTGGCGTCCATCACGGGGAAGGTGGCGATCACCCGGCCATCGGCGGGGGAGTGGCTTTCGAAGGTCTGTGTCGCGATTGGCATGGTCCATTGAACCCCGGATCTGTTGCCACGTCCCGGCAAGCGCCTCAGCTGCTGCCGCTTACGCTGAATCCGTGGAGTTCACCGGCACCGATGCCTACCTGACCAATCCCGCCCTCGACGCGGCTGTGCGCTGCGCGCTCGTGCTCGAGAAGCCGCTGCTCGTGCGCGGCGAACCCGGCACCGGCAAGACGCTGCTGGCCGAGGCCGTCTCCGAGGCGCTGCAGCTCCCATTGATCACCTGGCACGTCAAGAGCACGACCCGGGCGCAGGAGGGGCTGTACCACTACGACACCGTGCAGCGCCTGTATGACTCCCGCTTCGGCGACCACGACGTGCGCGACATCCGGGAGTACATCCACATGGGTCCGTTGGGTCAGGCGTTCCAGTCCGACCAGCGGGTCGTCCTGCTCATCGACGAGATCGACAAGGCCGACATCGAGTTCCCCAACGACCTGCTGCACGAACTCGACCGGATGCGGTTTGTCGTCACGGAGACCGGCGACGAGATCGCCGCCACCCAGCGACCCGTGGTGATCATCACGAGCAATGCGGAGAAGGAACTGCCCGACGCGTTCCTGCGCCGGTGCATCTTCCACTTCATCGACTTCCCCGACCGGGAGTTGATGTCACGGATCGTCGATGTGCACCACCCGGATCTGGACTCCGCCCTGATGGAACAGGCGCTCAGTGCCTTCTTCGCGGTGCGCGGGATGGACCGCATCCGCAAACCACCGAGCACCAGCGAACTCGTGGACTGGATCGCCATGCTGCAGGTCGCCGGCATCGAGACTGTCGAACTCACTGAAGCCACTCCGTTCCTGGGCACCCTGCTGAAGAAGGAGCAGGACCTGCAGGCTTTCGTCAATCAGGTCAGCGGCCGGCGCCGGTTCTGATGTTCTATCTGGGGTTGTTGTACCGGCTGCGCGAGGCCGATGTGCCGGTCGGGCCGACCGAGGCGCTGAACCTGGCGGCCGCGCTGCGGGCCGGCGCGCACGACAACTCGGTGCGCGGTTTCTACTACATCGCCCGGGCGACGATGATCCACCACGAGGGCCACCTCGACGCCTTCGACCGGGCGTTCCTGGCTGAATACGGCAATCTCGACTGGGACACCGAGCTGACCGAGGAACTGCGCGAATGGCTCGATGAGCAGGCGGCTCGCCTCGAGGAGATCAGCGAGACTGAAGCGCCGGACGTCCAGGAGTTGCTGGACATGTTCGAGCAGCGCAAGGCCGAACAGACCGAGCGCCACGACGGCGGTCCCTACTGGATCGGGACCGGCGGCAAGTCGCAGTTGGGGCAGGCCGGGTCGGCGTCCTCCGGTGTCAGTACTGGCAGCTCCGGTGGTGGCCGGGCCGCCATCCGGATCGCCGACATGCGCTCCTACCGGCCCTACCGCTCGGACGTGACCCTGGACATCCGTCAGCTCGAGGTGGCGCTGCGCCGGCTGCGGGCCTTCGTGCGGGAGGGGTCCCAGACCGAGTTGGACATTGACGCGACCATCGACGAGACCGCCCGCAACGCCGGGGAGATCGAGGTCGTGGTGCGCCCGCCGAGCCGGCCGAACACCCACGTGATCCTGATGTCGGACGTCGGCGGTTCGATGTTCCCCTACACGACCTTGATGTCGCAGGTGTTCAGCGCGACCCAGAAGGCCACCCACTTCAAGGAACTGCGCACCTACTACTTCCACAACTGCGTGTACGGCAAGGTCTACGGCACCGACCGATTCACCGAACCGGTGTGGGTGCACGACCTGCTGCGCGAGTGTGGACCGCACTACAAGCTGATCATGGTCGGGGACGCGTTCATGGCCCCTTATGAACTCGGGCAGGCCGGACCATGGTCGGCCAATGACAACTCCCGGGTACCCGGTATCGAGTGGCTGCGGATCCTCGGCGACCATTTCACCGATTCCTGCTGGTTGAACCCCGAGCCGCTGAGCCGGTGGCACGGGACCACGATCGAAGCCATCGGTGAGGTGATCGAGATGTTCCCACTCACCACCGAGGGGCTGACGGAAGCGATGGCCCACCTGAACCGGGGGACGCCGGGGCGGCGTTAGCGGGGTTGTCCTGGAAAACTCCGCACGAAATTGGTCCAGAGCAAGATCGATGCGGCGAAGTCCAGAAATACTGCCCGGTATGGGGTGTTTTGTCCGACCGAAGACCTGGAGAACTCCGCACCGAAGAGCATCGTGTGCGGAGTTTTCCAGAACCCCCCGCTGTCAGCCGCGAACCTTGACCGCCGACTGCAGTTCGTCGGCGTTGAACGGGCCGAGCGCCGCACCCTGCTCCACGAAGTGCAGCATCGCCACGGAGAAGATCGCTTTCATAGCGCTGATCAGGACCGTTGCCACGATCACCACGATCACCCCGATCGTCGAGATCGGCACGCCGACCGCCGGAGTCCCCGACATGGCGATGAAGCCGCCGACGACGGCGACCAGGATGCCGGGCAGCACCGCGATGAGGGCGATGATCCCGCCGATCCGCACACCCCCGGCGACCTGCATGCCCCATGTGGCGCGGATCAGCTTGACTGACTCCTTGATCGCCTGAGCCGGTCCTTTGCCACGCAGGATGATCAGCGGCAGAACGAAGAAGCTGATGATCGTCCAGGCGACCTGCATCAGGCTGGACAGGACCAGCCGCAAGATCGTGACGAGCACGTTGTCGTTGGCCCCGTTGCCCTGCACAGCGGAAATCAGCCACCCGACGAGAGTCTCGATCAGCGCCCAGCCCATCAAGGCGGGCAGCCGGCTGAAGGAGGCGGACAGGCCAGCGCCGAACGAACTGTCCCGGCCCTGCAACTCCTCGTCGGCGCACTTCACCAGCCCGCCCATGAAGAGCACGGTGATCAGTGTGGCCACGTAGGCGGCAACGAACATGAAGATGACCCCGAGCACGACCGAACTTGTGGGAACCTCGCCGGTATTGGCCTCTTGGGCCAGAGTGCTCCAGCCGAGGGCCGCCACGCCCGCGCCACCGATGATCAGCGCGGCCACGATGGCCAGTACGGCGCTCACCACGGGGAACGCCAGCATGTACGGGTTCTCCTTGATCACGCCCCATGCCTGCGAGGTGACCACCTTCGACTGCTTCCATGACCGGGCCATGTGCCAACCTTCCGTTGTTCGTGGTGACTCTACTCACGCTCTCGGTCGTTTGGGGGGACCGGTTGAGCAATACGCTGGCCCTCGTGGTCTGGGCCGTCATCGCTGTCACCAGCGCCATCCGGCTGTGGGTGATCTGGCGGGCCTTCTTCTGGCAGGACGACTACATCCACATCTGGACGGCGTGGCACGGCGATCTCGTGTGGCAGAACTGGAACGGCCACCGGGAGCCGGGCAGCTTTGCCATCCAGTGGCTGCTCGCCCGGTTGGCGCCGCACGTCTGGTGGCCGGCCGCGACCGTGCTGAGTGTCATCGCCGTGGCCAGCAGCGTGACGTTCTGGCTGATGCTGCGCAGATGGGGTGGGAGTCCCGTCGCGGCGATGCTGTTCGCGGCCTGGCCGGCGACGTTGGTGGCTCAGCAGTGGCTCTCGGCGGGGCTGGAAACGGTCCCACTGATGCTGATGTTCGTGGCGGGGATGCTGCTCGCGCGGCCCGGGCGCTGGACGCCGCTGTGGGTGGGCCTGCTGTGCGGCGGAGCCTGGCTGTTTCACGAGCGGGCCGTCTACTTCGGGCCGGTGCTGTTCGCGATCGCGCTGATCTATACCGGCCGGCGGGCCTGGCGTGACAACCGCACGTCGTGGCTGGTACTGATCGGGATCACCGTGCTGATGCTTGGCCTGCGCGTCGCCGATCAGCGGCCGGGTCTCGATGGCGGTGACAACCTCGCGGGCGCTCTCTGGTTCGCGGGCCCGGGCTCGGTGCTGCGGTCGGTCGGGGGCTGGCTGCCCTACGAGGTGCACACCGTGACGCCGGCCGTCGTCGGGCTGTGGGGGTTGTTGGTGATCATGGTCTGGGCCGGGCTGCTGATCGCCGGCGCCGCGCTGGCCCCTCGCCGGACGGCCATCGTCGCCAGCCTTACACTCGGGTTCTTCGTCGTCGAAGTGCTGTCGTTCGTCGCGCTGCGCGGTGGCTTCTCGGGTAGCCAACTCGCCTCCGATCCACGGTTCACCCTGATCACGGGGACGGTGCTGCTGGCGGGTCTGGGCTGCTTCGCCTGGCCGGTTTGGACGGGGGTGATGGCGGTGCTGGGAGCGCTGAGCATGGCCACCTTCCCGCAGACCCCGGGCCGGGACTGGTTTCGTCCCCTGCCGTCCGGGGTGGAGCTGGCGGCCACGCCCAGCCCCCCGGAGATGCTGAGCCACTTCTTCTTCACCACGTCGGGCCCGCTGGTGGAGTTGGGGACGACCCGCACGTTGCTGGACGTGGGTAAGAACCCGCCGGCCTTCCCCGAGGTGTCCAGCGACCCGCAGCAGTACAACGGCCGGTTGACGCCGCTGAGGTTCACCCCGCTATTGGTCGATCAGCGCCGGCAGTGCGGGGTGCTCACGGTGCCCGCGTTCGATGCCGGCGTGCGGGTGGTGCAGCTGGAAGTGCTGAGGGCCGGCGAGGTCAACGGCGTGCCCGTCGAGCCGGGGTCCGTCTACGTGTTCCCGCCGCCGGGGCCGATGCGCATCGAGGCGCCCTGCACCGATGGGGTCATCGTGGGCATACCGGGCCGCTGAGCCAGCCGTTGTTCCCCGGCCAGCCGAGCCGGGGACGCGACCAGGGCGAACCGCAGGACCCGCAGGCCGGCGTCCGCCAGGCCGCGATCCACGGCCGCGGTGCGCGGCGTCGAGTCGAGCATCGCCAGCGCCCAGCCCGGGAGGGAGTCCCACGCCGCCCGGGCCAACACGGCGTAGCCGGGCTTGAGTGTGAGTGGCAGCGGGGCCCTGCGGATGAAGTGCTGCGTCCTGCGGGTGTCGGCGTCCACGCGCAACTCCGGGCGGAAGGCCTGCAGCGCCGCGTCCATCTGCGCCACAGACTCTGGCGGGTCGATGACGCCCATCGCCCGGGCCACCACCGCCATGTTTGCCACGTAGCCGTCGGCGTCGATCGCGCCGTCGCGGCCGTAGTCGAGGTAGGCGCGCAGCATCGAGTCGGTCAGAGCCAGGTGCACCCACAGCAACAACCGCGGATCCTGGGCCGAGTAGCGCCGGCCGTCGCTGGCGACACCCTGCACCCGGGTGTGCATGGACTGGATCGCGCGGATCGTCTGCTCGGCCAAGTCGACTGAGCCGTAGGTCGTCGCGGCGATGAAC
>JAKOZM010000219.1 GCA_029779995.1 Actinomycetes bacterium | reverse complement strand
GCAACCTTGCGCAGTGCGGAGTTCGGCTTCTTGGGGGTGGTCGTGT
The DNA here is from genome assembly GCA_029779995.1 of Actinomycetes bacterium. Next base: position 2,146 of record JAKOZM010000219.1, on the reverse strand, counting down.
AGACACGCGTGCAGACCCCGCGGCGCTGGGGACTTCCCTTCAGCGCAGGGGTCTTGTTCTTAGAGACCTTGTCCTGCCGGCCCTTGCGGACCAACTGCTGGATCGTTGGCACTACGTCTCCGCTCTTTCGATCGGTGGTCTGTGTGGTGCCGGGTTGGCACCTGCTGTCCGTTTCGTCCGGTTCCTCCGACCCACGCGGTCGGGCGTGTCGGGCTCTTCACCACTTCACACTCGACCAGGTTGGGGATCGGGGCTAGTCCCTCGGCCGCTCATAGCGCAAGCCAACCCGCCAGCCGCTGGGGCCGATGCGTTGGTTGGCTCGAAGGGACTAACTGCGGTGTCCGGACGTCCCAGACACAACTCAAAACGATACCGGATGGGCTTTGCGTGGGTCAAAGGGGGTTGGCTACTTACTTCGCCGAATCGACGTGATCTTGGTTACATGGGGTTCGGCCGCCCCGACAACCGCGATAATCCGACCGTGACCGCCGGCGGTTGGGCAGAAGGCGCGAATTCGCACGGCGTGTCCCGACAACAGCTGCCGAATTGCTCCTCGGGCGCCGAGGTCCCCCAATCGAGGGTGCCGGAAGCTCGACGAACGGCTGTCCTACCGAACTCGCACCGGCGCGCTGCCGGCCGCATCGAAACGATGTTGCTGCGGGAAGGCGAACCGGTACCTGCCCGGCTTCAGAGCCCGTGTCCAACGCATCCTCGGTGGCGACATCCGGCGCACCCCACCGACCGACAGCCACTGTCCAGCCTGCTGCTTCTGCACAGTGAACCGCAGCGGGATGGGTGGCAGGGCCGTCACCGATGCCCGACCCGGGCCACCCCGCGCCCGCGTGATTGTGATGGTCGCTGAAGAGACCGTGACCGTATCCCGGGCCACCGCCTGAACACCGCGCTGTTTGGGCACCGTCACGCGATAGTCACCGTTGGCCAGCCAGACCCGCGCATTCTTACCCAACCTGCCACTGGCCGCCGGCTCCCAGCGGTCATTGGTGCGTCGCTGCACCCGGTACTGAACACCGGTGACCGCCCGGCCCCGACTGTCGCGCAGGCCAACAGTGACGTTGCCCTTGGCTCTCGGCTTGGCATCGGGATTGATCACCAGAGTCTGTGCACGCAGCGTCGTCGCGGAACTCTTGGCCGCCGTGAACCGTGGGGTGCCAGGCAGCACCGCCCGCACTTTGACTGTCGCTGGCCCGGCCTTCCACGTGAGGCGGGTCGTGCCGTCAGTGCCGAGAACGCCGGTCTTCACGTCCTCCCAAGACCCGTTGCGCTTGGCCTGCACGCTGACGGCAGACCCCGCGACGGCAGGCACGCTGCTCACGTCCAGGCGCCAGCCGGCCCCACGGCGCACACCCTCGATACTGACCGGCGCCGACACCGCTACGTCCGTCGTGGAACTCCACCCCAGCACCTGCGCCGAACCGGGCCAGGACGCCCGGTAGGTGGTGTTCTCCTGCGCGGTGACCCCGAAAGTGGCCGCCGTGAAACCGTCGGGGCTGGTCACCATCGCGCTCGTTCCCACCGGCTGCCACGTGGTGGCACCGCCGGCCCGCTGTTCGAGGGTGATGGAGGCACCGATGGGCACGCTGCTGGGTGTCGCGGTCAAGGTGACGGGGTCGCCGATCACGGCCTGCGAGACGTCCGCGACGAGTTGTCCGGAGGCCACCTGCGGGAAGGCGCCGCCCTCGAGATAGAAGTCGGTACTGGCCCGACCGACCTCGACGGGGTTGCCACTGGCGTCCGACATGCTCAGCAGGATCTGGTTGTTCGCCGGCACGCTGTTGATCCAGTCGACAACGGCACCGAGCGACCCGACGGTCGGGATGCTGATGTCCTCACCTGCGTACGTACTGCCAGCCTCCACGGACAGCCCAGCGTCGACGACGGCCTGGTTCGGGACCGTGAAGGTCACAGGCACCTCCACCGCCGCCCCGCCCGCCGGCTGCAGGATCACCGTGACAGTGTTCTGCCCCGTCTGCAGCGGTCCCCCACGGACACCGACAATGCTGGCGGTCCGGCTCGTCGTGTCGATCGCCGCGTCGACGTGCACCGACTCAACGTCGGCGGTGATGCCCGGCAGCGCCTGCAGCCACCCCACGATGCTGTAGGCGTCGAGCCCAGTGACCCCGAGTAC
>JAKOZM010000214.1 GCA_029779995.1 Actinomycetes bacterium | reverse complement strand
TGCTCGGGTCGTGCCACAGGCCCTGGGCCTTGGCATAGGCCTCGACCGTGGCGATCTGCTGGTCGCTGCGCCCGGTCATGCGCAGGTAGGCCAGGGTCTCCTCGTCGATGGGGAAGATCGCGACGGTCGAGCCGTACTCGGGGCTCATGTTCCCGATCGTGGCCCGGTTGGCCAGCGGCACCGCAGCCACCCCGTCGCCGTAGAACTCGACGAACTTGCCGACCACCCCGTGCTGGCGCAGCTGCTCGGTGATCGTGAGGACCAGATCCGTGGCGGTGGCGCCGGCGGGCAACTGGCCGGAGAGCTTGAAGCCCACGACCCGCGGGATCAGCATGCTGACGGGCTGGCCGAGCATGGCCGCTTCCGCTTCGATGCCGCCCACACCCCAGCCCAAGACGCCGAGGCCGTTGACCATCGTGGTGTGGGAGTCGGTGCCCACGCAGGTGTCGGGGTAGGCCTGCCCGTTGCGTACCATCACGACACGGGCGAGGTGCTCGATGTTCACCTGGTGCACGATGCCGGTGCCGGGCGGGACGACCTTGAACTCGTCGAAGGCGCTCTGTCCCCAGCGCAGGAACTGGTAGCGCTCCCGGTTGCGCTCGTACTCGAGAGCCACGTTGAGTTGCAGTGCCTGCGACGTGCCGAAGTAGTCGGCGATGACGCTGTGGTCGATGACCAGCTCGGCCGGTGCCAGCGGGTTGATCCGATCGGGGTCACCGCCCATCTCGGTCACGGCTTCGCGCATGGTGGCCAGATCCACGACACACGGCACGCCGGTGAAGTCCTGCATGATGACCCGCGCAGGCGTGAACTGGATCTCCTGGCTCGGTGCCGCGGATGCGTCCCACGCGGCCAGCGTGCGGATCTGGTCGGCGGTCACGTTGGCGCCGTCCTCGGTACGCAGCAGGTTCTCCAGCAGCACGCGGTGGGTGAAGGGGAGGTTCAGTTCTCCGAGCGCTTCGAGGTGGAAGAATTCGAAGGACTCCTCCCCCACCTGCAATTGGGACTTGGCACCGAAACTGTCCAGGCTTGCCACACACGTCTCCCATCTCGTCGGATTGCCCTCCTAGCCTAGTGCGGCCCACCGCGCGGTGAGGGACGTCCCCGAGGCAAGCTCTGGCCGGTGCGCTTCAGGTCGCACGCCGTAGCCGCACGATCGTCTCCACATGCGCGGTTGCGGGGAACAGGTCGAAGCCCTCGATGTGGTCTGGTAGATATCCAGCGGTCGCAAACGTCTTCAGATCGCGGGCCAGGGTCGGGGCGTCGCAAGACACGTAGATCACCGTGCGGGGTCCCGCGGCCACGATGTGGCCTACCACCTGCGCACCGGCACCGGCGCGTGGCGGATCCAAGACCACCAGGTCACAGGCCTCGGGGCGCCAGCGCCGGACGTCGACGGCCAGCACTCGGGCAGCCCCGGCCGCGTTGCGCCGGGCGTGCCGGGCGGCCACCCGATCACCCTCCACCAGGGTCACCGACGCGCCCGGCATCGCATCGAGCAGGATCAGACCGAACAAACCCACCCCGGCATAGAGATCGACGACACGCTCGACGGGTTCCGCGAGTTCTCGCACGGCTCCCGCCAAGGTCTGCGGGGCATCGACATGCGACTGCCAGAAGCCGTCGACCGCACGACTGAAGGATCTGCCGAACACGGTGTCGTGATGCCCTGCGGGGCCGAAGGTTCGCGAGCCGGCGATCACTGACCGACCGGCCTGGCTCACACTCACCGCGACGCGGTCCACGTCGGGCCAGCGCTGAGCCAGGATCTCCTCGAGGGCCAGCGCCGACGCCGCCTGCAGACAGTGCTCAACGGCGACTACGTCGTGGCTGCCGACCTCGTGGAATCCGGGCCGGCCGTGCTCATCCACCTGTAGCGTCACGCGAGTCCGCCAGCCGTTGCGCCGGCCTAGGCTGCGCACGGAGACCGGCATGTCGACGCCGCCCATCTTGCGCAGCGTGGACTGCAGAACGTCGGCCTTGATCCGCAGTTGCTCCTCAGCCGTCGTGTGACGCCAGGCACAACCACCACAGGCCGGGAACCAGGCGCAGTCCGATGGGATCCGGTGCGGGCTGGGGACGTCGACCTGCAGCAGCCGGGCGCGGGCGAATCGGCGCTTCTGCTGCGTCAGTTCGACCAACACGGTCTCCCCGGGCAGACCCCCGCGCACGAACACCACTTGGCCGTCCAGGCGACCCACACACTGCCCGGAGTCGGCTGCGGAATCCAGGTGGAGTTCGGTCACTTATCGACCGGGGACTGGCTGGGCAGACCCCGGTACAGGGCGCCGGGGGCCTGCGCCTCCTGTTTCTCCAGCACACGATCGCTGGACTCCAACTGCCACGGCACGCTGACCACCATGATTCCCGGCGTGAACAGCAGGCGGCTCTTCAGGCGCAATGCGCTCTGGTTGTGCAGCAGATGCTCCCACCAGTGGCCCACGACGTACTCCGGGACATAGACCGTCACCAGGTCCCGCGGGCTGTCCCGCCGGATGCTGCGGACGTAGTCCACCACCGGGCGGGTGATCTCCCGGAATGGGCTCTCGAGCACTTTGAGCGTGACGGGGATCTGGCGGCGTTCCCACTCATCGATCAGGGCCTCGGACTCCCCTTCAGACACCTCGACAGTCAGTGCCTCCAGCGTCGAGGGCCGCGTCGCCCGGGCATAGGCCAGCGCGCGCAGCGTCGGTTTGTGCAGTTTCGCGACGAGGACCACGGCATGCACTCGGGCCGGCAGCAGGAAGCGCTCGTTGTCCTCAGGCGTCAACTCGATGGCAACCCGCTCGTAGTGCTTCTGAATGGCCTTCATGATCAGGAACAGCACGGGGATCGCGATGCAGACGATCCAGGCGCCGCGAGTGAATTTCGTCGCGAGCACGATGATCAGCACACTGCCGGTCATCATGAAGCCGATCGCGTTCACGATCCGCCGGTTCTGGTATGAGCGGCGTACCGTGGGGTCCTCTTCGACGCGCAGTAGCCGGGTCCAGTGCCGGATCATGCCGAGCTGACTCAGCGTGAAGCTGATGAAGACACCCACGATGTAGAGCTGGATCAGCGCGGTCACGCTGGCCTTGAAGACGATCACCAGGATCATGGCCAGGAACGCCAAGGTCACGATGCCGTTGCTGAACGCCAGCCGGTCGCCCCGGTTGTGCAGCTGCCGCGGCAAGTACGAGTCCTGCGCCAGGATCGATCCGAGTACGGGGAAACCGTTGAAAGCGGTGTTGGCTGCCAGCACCAGGATCAGGGCCGTGACCGTGGACACGAAGATGAACATCGGTGGGAAATTGCTGAACACTGCCTGCGCGATCTGGGCGATCACCGTCTTCTGATCCTCGCCTGCAGGTAATCCGATCAGATCAGAGTTGAACTCCGTGACCTTCACCTTGGTGACCAGGGCCAGGATCGTGATGGACATGAACATCGTCACGCTCAGCACCCCGAGCATCACCAAGGTGGAGGCCGCGTTCGCGCTCTTGGGCTTGCGGAACGCTGGCACGCCGTTCGAGATGGCCTCGACTCCGGTCAAGGCGGTGCACCCCGACGAGAAGGCCCGGGCGATCAGGAACACCAGAGCCAGTCCCGTGAAGGTCGACTCCGGCTTGATCTCGTAGCCGGCGGACTGCGCGAGGATGGTCTGTCCCATCGCCAGTTTCACGCCCGCGGTGATGATCATGGCGAAGATGGCGAAGATGAACGCGTACGTGGGGATGGCGAAGAGGGTCCCGGACTCCCGCACGCCGCGCAGATTCATCACCGTGATCAGGACAATCAGGCTGACAGTCAGGAAGATCAGATGGTTGCCGAACCAGGGGATCGCGGAGGCCACGTTGGCGGAGGCCGCGGACATCGACACCGCCACAGTCAGGATGTAGTCGACCAGCAGGGCGCTGGCGACTGTCAGGCCAGCGTTGGGACCGAGGTTCTTGGTGACCACTTCGTAGTCACCGCCACCGCTGGGATACGCGTGCACGTTCTGCCGGTAGGACGCCACCACGACGAGCATGACCGCCACCACCATGAGTCCCACCCATGGGGCGAAGTGGAAGAAGGCCAGCCCGCCCAGCGACAGCACCAGCAGGATCTCTTGCGTCGCGTACGACACCGATGACAGCGCGTCCGAGGCGAACACCGGCAAGGCGATGCGTTTGGGAAGCAAGGTGGAATGCAGCCTGTCGCTGCGCTGTGCGCGGCCTAGCAGCAGCTCCTTGGGTGTGAGCACGTCACAAACTGTAGCCCTGCCAACATTGCCGATACGTTACGTAGGCACACTGTTGTACCTTTCCGTGATCACGGCGAGTAGCGTGAACCTCGTGCATTTTGTGGTGATGGGCTGCGGCCGCGTAGGTTCCCGGCTGGCGCGCACGCTCGACGACATCGGCCACTCCGTGTCGGTCATCGACCAGAGTGCGGATTCGTTCGCACGCCTGGGCTCGGCCTTCCAAGGGCTCACCGTGCAAGGTATCGGCTTCGACCGCGACACCTTGCTCACGGCCGGCATCGAGCACGCACAGGCGTTCGCTGCTGTCAGCAGCGGCGACAACTCGAACATCGTTGCGGCCCGGGTGGCGCGTGAGAAGTTCTCCGTGGACCGGGTCGTGGCGCGCATCTACGACCCCCGACGGGCCGCGATCTACGCCCGCCTCGGCATCCCCACGGTCGCCACCGTTGCGTGGACGACCGAGCAGATGATGCGGCAGTTGTTGCCCGGCGATCCGGAGAAGCTGTGGAGCGACGACACCGGTGCGGTGGTGCTGCACCGCGTCAACCTGGACCGGTCCTGGTACGGGCACCGGGCCGAGGACCTGACGTACGGCCAACCCACCCGAGTGGCCATGATCTACCGGGAGGGCGGTGTGATTGTCCCCACGGCGGACAGTGTGCTGCAAGAGGGTGACGACCCTGTGATGCTGACGGCGAAGGAGTCGGTGGATGACGTGTCCGAGCACTGCGCGGGTAAGGCGGTGAGCCCGGAATGAAGGTTGCCATCGCCGGGGCCGGCAAGGTCGGCAAGTCCATTGCGCGTGAACTCGCCGGTATCGGTCACGACGTGTTGCTGATCGATCGTGACGCCGCACTCGTGGAGCGCAGCCGCATCGAGGGGGTTGAGGTCGTCAAGGCCGACGCCTGCGAGATGGCCTCGCTGGACCTCGTGGGTCTGGAGCAGTGCCAGGTCGTGGTGGCCGCCACCGGCGACGACAAGGTCAACCTGGTGGTGTCCTTGCTGGCCAAGACCGAGTACGGCGTACCTCGCGTCGTGGCCCGCGTGAACCACCCGAAGAATGAATGGCTCTTCGATGAGATGTGGGGGGTCGACGTGGCGGTCTCCACCCCGCGTCTGCTCAGCGCCTTGGTCGAGGAGGCGGTCGCGGTCGGTGACCTGGTGCGCCTGCTCACCTTCCGGCAGAGCAAGACCAACCTCGTCGAGATGACGTTGCCCCACGACTCCAATGTGATCGGCCGAGCGGTCGGGGACGTGGAGTGGCCGGTGGACACCGCACTGGTGGCGATTCTGCGCGAGGACCGCGTCATCGCTGCCAGTCAGGACGATCCGCTCGAGGTGGGTGACGAGTTGCTCTTCGTCGCGACCGACGAGCAGGAGAAGGCGCTCGCCGATCTACTGCACTAGACGGGGCTCAGCCGACCGCCGCACACGGCCTCGGCCCTTTGACCGGCAGCCCGCCGAGGGTGTCGAGTTGACCGGCAATCGCCTGCCCGGCTGCCCAGCCTGAGGCCACCACATCGCCGTAGGTGAGCACCCGTTGCCGCGCCGGGGCGTTGAGGGCAACATACGGGGTGTCAGTGGCCACCCACACATCGGTGCTGCCCGGCGACGACGCACTCACCACGACACGCGTCGGCCCGCTGCCCACACCGGCGGCGCGCAGACCCTTGCGCACTCCGGTTGCCACTGCACCCGAACCCACCACCGTCGCCCCGTTGCGCACGAGGTTCCGGCAGGTCCCGAGCACCGTGATGCCTGCGGCAGCGGTGGTCCGGGCGGTGTCCCGCGACTGCTTGGTGCTTGGGGGCTTCGGGTACTCGGGGCCGGCCTCAAGCAGGCCCAACCGCTGCTTGGCAGCCATGACATGCCGGACCGCCTCGTTGATCCGTTCTGGCGACACCGATCGCCGGACCTGGGCGGCCGCAGCCAGTGGATCATTGGGCATGAGCAGAACGTCCACGCCGGCAGACACCACCTCAGCGGCAAGGTTCGGGCGGCTGGCGACTGCGCCCATCCCCAACGAGTCACTGACCACGAGTCCGTCGTATCCCATCCGGTCACGCAGAATGCCCGTCACGATCTTCTTGGACACGGTCGCGGGCTTGGTGTCATATGCCGGCACCGTCACGTGGGCCACCATGATCGCTGGGATCCCGGCATCCACAGCCGCCTGGAAGGGCGGCAGGTCAATGCGGTCCATCTGGGCGCGCGAGTGGGTCACCTTGGCCAGGCCGAGGTGGCTGTCGGTGGCCGTGTCGCCATGTCCGGGGAAGTGCTTGGCTGTGGACAGCACATTGGCCTGGTCGAAACCGCCCACCTGGCCCACCACAGCGTCCGCGACCACACCGGGGAAGGCGCCGGGTGAGCGGATGCCGATGACGGGGTTGCTGGGGCGTACGTTCACGTCGGCGACCGGGGCGAAATCGATGTTCACGCCCCCGGCGGCCAGCCAGCGCCCGGTCAGGTCCGCGATCTGCGATGCCGCCTGCTGACCCCGTTGCGCGTCGCCAGCGACGGCAGCCCCAAGCACCATGGCCCCGGGCAGGGTCACCGGCATCCGCATGCGCTGGACCAGCGTGCCGTTCTCCTGGTCAGTCCCGACCAGCAGAGGTGGTATGCCGAGCCGGCGGGCTTCCTGCTGGGCCGCCTTCACCACCCGCTTCCACTGCGCGGCTGTGCCCGGGGCCATGAGGATGATGCCTCCAGGTTTTGTGGTGCGGACCAGGTTTCTGGCCTCCGCCGGGTCGAGGCTGTTCACTGCGGGCATCAGGAGTTGCCCGACCCGGTCACCCTTGCCCAATTGGTCCGTTCCTGCGGCGCTGGACGGCGCGAGGGATGCGGGGCTGGGACTCACGGCCTGCGCCACCGATTCGTTGGGCGCCGAGGCACCACAGGCGCACAGCGCCGATGCCAGACCGATCAGGAGCAAGCTACGCATCCCGCAAGCGTATGTCAGCAACGGCGCCGTCATGAGCAGGTCCCAGCAACATGCCAACACGCCATTACACGTAACGAACAGGCGCAAAACACGTCCCGTGAGGCACCATGAAGACAGGTCCTACCGGATCGACTTATCAACACGGCCGCCGGAAATCCCGCGCGGTCCACTGCTGGAGGTTGTGCATGAGTGTTTTGACACAGGTTCTGGAACCCCTCGCCCACGTCGGTGCGGCCAGCGAGATCGTGGTCCTCACACGCGCACCGCAGGAGCACGAGGTTCAGCAGATCCTCAGCGGGGGGCCGGTCATCGTCGTCGCCCACTCCCCCGATGCACTCCAGCGATTCGGCGTGACCACCTCGATGCTTCCCCCGCATCCATCCCACGACCCCTTGGTGGCCGACCCGGTCCACACTGTCACTGCCGGTGACCTGCAATTCCCGCTCAGCGACGCCTTCGGCTTCGCCGCCGAGGAGGTCCTGGCGCAGGCAGACGGCATGACCGTCGCGGGCCGCATCGGGCAGGTCACCTTCCTGGCCGGGCGCTGGGAGGACGCCGCGGCCGACGAGCAGGGCGCCCTGTTCTGGACGCGCACGGTGCTCGGACATCCCGATCCGGCAGTGGAACAGTCGGTGCTGGAGTCACTGACCAAACCCGGACCGCGCGTGGAGCATCCACCCGTGGCCGTGGTCGACGGGGCAGGCTGGAGTATCCCGTCGGCGCCCACGAGCCCCATCAACAGCACCGACTTTCTGCGCTCTGTGGCGCACGCTGGTCGCACCCTGCCGGCGGGGGTGTACGACGCGTTGGTGGATTTTGTCGACGAGGCGCCGGCATCGGGAGCCATGCTCATCAAGAACATGCCATTGGGTGACCTTCCGCCCACTCCGGAAGACCCGCTGCTGGCATCCAAGACCGATCGGGTGTCCGAGTTCGCACTCCTGACCGTTGGCCGCGTGCTGGGCCGCCCTGTCGGCTACCTGCCCGAGCACGGCGGTGATGTGGTGCAGAACATCTCCCCGACCAAGCGCAACGCTGATCGGCAGGTGTCGACGTCCAGCAAGTCCATGCTCGAGTTCCACACCGAGGCCGCCTTCCACCCGCACCGGCCGCGCTACCTGCTGTTGCTGTGCCTGCGTGGGGACCCAGCAGCGGCAACCACGCTCTGCAGTATTCAGGCGGTGCTTGACACGTTGAGCCCTCGATCGCGCGGCGTGCTCTTCCAGCCTCGCTTCACCACCGGTATCGATGAGTCCTACGCTGGTGGCCGGTCCGAGGCGCGCAGCGTGCGTCGTCCCGTCCTGTCCGGCGACCCCGACCACCCGAAACTGTGGCTGGACGCCGACTTGATGAGCGGCACCGATGAGGTGGCACAGGCAGCGCTGGACGAGTTGGCCCGCCTGGTCCGCGAGCATGCGACCGGGGTCACCTTGGCGGCCGGTGACTTGCTCGTGGTCGACAATGACGTCGCCGTGCATGGCCGGACCCCGTTCACGCCCCGCTTCGATGGCACCGACCGCTGGCTGCAACGGACGTTCGTGATCGCCGACCATACGGCCGCGGACGGATCGCGGGAGGGCCGGGTCATCACGACCCGCTTCATCGTGTGAGCGGTTTGCCCCTCCTCGCTGCGTGCCAATAGGCTCGAAACAGCGAGGAGGGTTGTCATGCGTAGCGAGAACATCAATCACGCGTTCCTGGATCCCGTAGTGGCGGGTGAGGCGGTCGACGTCTACTACCACTTCGGGGTGGCAAGTGACGATCCCGCGTTGAACAGCTTCGACGTCAAGGCAGTGATCCTTGCGGGCTCCGGGGACCGCATCGACCGGTTCGCGTCGACTTGGAGCGCCATGAACGACGGTGCCGAGATCATCGGGCTTCCCAAGGAGGAGCGGTTCACCACCCGGTACTGTGCCGGAGTCCTGTTCGCCTCGCACGGCATGGGCATGCCCAGCGCCAGCATCGCTGTACAGGAACTGATGAGGATGCTGTATTTCCTAAAGCGAGGCGATCTCGACGCTCTCGACGAGGTGTTCTGGGCCCGGGTCGGCACCAGCGGTGGCGTCGGCTTGGAGGGCGGCACGGTCGTCGTCACGACCGAGGGCGTCATGGCCGACCTGCAGCCGTACCGCGTGCTCAACGGCGGCATGGGCGAGTACTGGTTCGACTCGACGTTCCCAGTGGACGTCGTTGATGCGATCCTGGCTGCCAACGAGGGGCAGGGCCGCCGCCTCATGCCTGGGCGCACAGTGGCCGGCAACGAGTTCTTCCTGGAGCAGTTCCGCCTCGACGGGGCGGTGTGCATGGAGACTGCGGACACCAAGATGGCCTGGCTGGAATGGATCCACGACAACGGCGTGCGCAACATCGAGATGGAGGGCGCCATGCTCGCCGGCTACCTCAACCACTGGGGTTTCCCCAAATTTGCGATGATCTGCGCCACGCTGCTCAACAGGCTCCACGGCGATCAGGTCACCGCGACCCCGGAGCAGTTGCACCAGTTCAGCGAGGATGCCGGCGACGCCCTGTTCGCCTACCTGCGGGCCACGCTGCTGGCGTCCTAGGCCTACTTGCGGGTACGTCCACCACCTCCGCAGCACACGGTGTAGCCGGTCGCGCACAGCCGCTCGAACTCCTCGCGCCGTCGGATTTCGGCACGAGTGGGCTGGTCAGGCGCGGCCTCGGCCTGGGACTCGTCGGTCATGCCTGCGGTTGGACCGGGACCACCTGCGGGCGCTTGGCCGCACGCATCACGGTCGCCGCGACAAGCCCCAGGATCGCCGCATCGTCGGCGATGCCGAGCGGGCCCGCGATGATCTCCGGGATGAAGTCGAACGGCGATACGACGTACAGCAGCGCAGCGATGATCATTGCCACTTCAGTCTTGCTGAGTCTGGTCATGTTTCTATTGTGGAAGACGTTCTTACTAAAGACAAGCCTAGAATGACCACCTATTTTCCAAACTGGCAGAACCCATACCTATTCCCTCGATCCCAGGCAGCAAGCCCGGGCACGAACCAGGTCCGCAGACTGTCCTTCTTCTTGCGCAGTTTCAGACACGCCTTCTGCGTGCGGACAAGCAATCTGTCCGAGCCCGGATAGTCCATGTCGTATCCCGATGGCAGCCAGACCTGGTTGGTCAGGCGCACGGCATCCGGCTTACCGCACTTGCTGCCATTCCAGGTGCGGGTGCTGTAACAGACGTACGGCTTGAGACCCTTCGCGCGCACCGACCCGGTGCGGGCGGCCGGCGCGGTCAACTTGGGGTTACGGCTCTGGCCCAGGCACACCACCCAGCGCTCCCCCTGCTGCCACTGCACGCCGGTGGGGATCTGCACATTGACGCGGGCGCTGCGCGGCATCACGTAGGTGGCGCGGGGATAGCGGCCCTTACCGCTCTTCCAGACGTAGTTCACTGCGGTGCTCTGACAGTTCTGGAACGCCCACCCCTTCATCACCGACGACCCATAGCCGCTGGCTTCGATGTCCGCGGGGATGCTGAGCACTCCCAGCACCTCCCCGTTATGAGCGGTGGCACAATCAGCGCCCGTGGCCGTGAACTCGAGTTGGACCCACTGGTCGGCCGAGTAGGTGAAGCAGGAGCCGACGCCAGGAGGTGCAGCGGGTGCCGGTCCCGCCGTGGCCACCAGACCCGAGGCCATCAGAATGACAGCTGCAGCGATTCTCATGACGCCTCCTCGGACAGCCATGTGAAGATCTTCGTCACGGTTTCAGGCTTGCGGGCGGTGGGGCACAGAAGGTCGTAATCGCGCCGGGTGTCCCACCACTGGGCCACGAGGATGTCGCCGCCCTGCACCGGAGTCACCGAGCACATGCGGCGGGCACTGCCGTAGTCGGTGCGTGACCACGGGTGACCCCCGGCGGTACGCCATTCGGGCAGGCCGTATCGAGCCGACCCGATGATGTCGCGCCACGGTCCCGGGGAGGTGTAGAAGCCCACGTCCATGCCGGCGTCGTCGTAGCCGCGCAGCACCCCGTCCAGGACCGCCTTGTTCCGCGTCCGGTTCTGGGTCCATGGAGCCACCGGGTACGGTTCCACGTCCACCCAGATGAAGGTGTTTGGCAACCCGACCCGCTGCATGGTCGCAATGTTGAAGGCCGCCTGCTGATAGCCGGCGTTGCGCAGCCGGTTCAGACGGGAGACGGGCTCCCAGGGCCCGGTATCGCCGTAGCGGCTCAGCTGTGCGGGCCGAGGGTAGGTCGTCATCGCGTATACGCCGACCCACATCTCCCGCTTGCGAGCCCACTGGACCTGCGAAGCGATACAGGGATTGGGGAAGAAGCCCGGGCCATTCGTGAGGCCGAGGATGACGAACTTCGCCTCCTTCTTGGGCATCGGCAGACCCTGGGTCTTCCGCGAGGGGATACCCATCCCCTTCGGACAGTTCGGCCACGACGCGTCGGCGCCTTTGATCGGGATGGTGTCAGCAGCGTGCGCTGGGGTCACCAGCAGTGCCACCGCCATGCCGATCACTGCCAACCACTTCATGGGTGTCTCCTTCGTGTTGCTCTGGTCAGGGTAACCCACCTGCCCACGAGCACAGTCAGACTGCAATAGCGTGACTGTCATGTACGGCGGGATAGAAACCGGCGGGACGAAGACCGTCTGCGCCGTCGGTGGTAATGGGACGATCAGGGATCGGGTTGCGTTCCCCACCGGCGACGACCCTGTCGCGCTGGTCGAGAAGTGCGCGGAATTCTTCGTTGGTCGGGATCTGCAGGCCGTCGGCCTGGGGACGTTCGGCCCCTGCGATCCGAACCCAAGCTCGCCGACGTATGGGCACATTCTGCAGACGCCCAAACCGGGCTGGGCGGACGTCGATCTGGTGGGGATGCTGGCGCAGCGCTTGCAGGTCCCGCTGTCGATGACCACCGATGTGAGCGCCGCAGCACTGGGGGAACTGCGGTTCGGGGCGGGCCAAGGGGTGCCTGATCTGGTGTACCTCACGATCGGAACCGGGATCGGCGGCGGTGTGATCAGCGGCGGTCGCCTGCTACAGGGCGCTACTCACCCCGAGGTCGGCCACATGCTGCTGTCCTTCCCAGGGCCTGGTGTCTGCCCGTTCCACGATGCCTGCTGGGAGGGCCTGGCCAGCGGCCCGGCCCTAGCCGCCCGTCTGGGCTTTCCGGCTCAGAATCTGGCCGACGATGATCCCGCGTGGCTGTTGGAGGCGCAGATCGTCGCGGCGGGCATACACAATCTCGCCTGCACCCTGAGTCCACAACTGGTCATCATCGGTGGTGGGGTGGGATCACGTGAAGGGCTGCATCGTCACCTCCCGGCGTTGGTGGAGCAGTCGCTGGCGGGATACGTTCCGGCTCCGGCGTTGACGACTCCAGGGCTGGGCGCCGACGCCGGAGTGATCGGCGCCCTCACGCTGGCGGAGGACGGGTTGTAGGCGCGGGCGAACT
>JAKOZM010000193.1 GCA_029779995.1 Actinomycetes bacterium | reverse complement strand
GACGCTGGCCAGCACGAGCGAGCCCATGATCCGCACGATGTCGGGGATGGGGCGCCGCAGCCGGTCGGCCTCCGGAGCCAGCAGCGCGGCGATGATCGCCTCGGCGCGGGCGACGATGGTTGGGTCGACGAGGTCGTGCGGATTGCCGAGACGCTGGTGGTCACCGGCCCCGTGGAAGGCGACGAACACCGACACCATTCGCCGGGCGACCGTCTGCCAGATCCGGACGGCCGCCGCCAGACGAGCCTCCAGCGGCCACTCGAGGCTGATGGCTGCGAGCTCATCGAGATGGTCAGCGCGGGCGAAAACGCTTCTGGCAGCAGCGAGGACGAGGTCGTCCTTGCTCTCGAAGACCCGGAAGATGGTCCCCTCGGCAACCCCGGCGGCCGCGGCGAGATCCTTCGTGGTCACGTCGAAACCACGCTCG
The DNA here is from genome assembly GCA_029779995.1 of Actinomycetes bacterium. The sequence goes on along the minus strand of JAKOZM010000193.1, from coordinate 3,639 downwards.
AGGACGAGCGGCACGGCTGCGTCGACGAGCGCGGCCCGGCGAGCCTCGGGGGCCAGCGCCGGGGCTCGGGTCGGCTTGGGCAGGGTTTTCACCACAGCGGGACTATAAGTGAGTGAGTGCTCACTCACAAGCTCGTTCACTCCGCGCTGCGGCCGGAGGACCCTTCGTGTTGAACGGGACCCCGAGTAAGGCGAGCAGCCAGCAACTGCTGCTCCTCGGCAATGACCCGCATGGCCAACTCCCGCTCCGAAATGTCAACCGCCTCGGGCGCCGCTTCAGCTGCGGCGCTGTCGCGGACATACAGATCGAAGGCCCGCTGCTTCTCAGCGAGGATCCACAGCATTCGCTGATCCACACTGTCTGAGCCCAACAAACGGTGGACCTGAACCCGTTCGACCTGCCCCATCCGGTGGACACGAGCGACGGCCTGAAGTTCCGTGCTCGGCTTGACCTGGGGCTCACACAGGATGACCACAGAGGCTGCTTGGATGTTCGTTCCGACTCCACCAGCCTCGACCTGGCTCACGAGGACGGCAGGAACTTGAAGGTCGGTGAACCGGTCGATGAGCCCTTGGCGATCCTCGGGTCTGGTCGACCCGGTCAACGGCCCGATGACCGGCGCTACCTCGGCGAGAGCGCCCGCCGCTTCATCGAGGACGTCTCGGAAGAAGGAGAAGACGACGATCTTGCGTCCCGTTTCGACCGCCTCTGCGACCAGTTCGACCAATCGCTCAACCTTCGCGCTCTGCGCCCCGTCACCCAGGAAGGCAGCTCGACGAAGCGCCATGAAATTGCCCTGGAGGACGGCGCGGTCATGTGCTCGCCTGTCCGCCGGGGTGAGCTCGACCCAGTCATCGACGTCGATCCTGGGCGGGAGCTCGGTGAGAACGTCCGCCTGGTTTCGGCGAAGATAGACCGGTGCGATTCGATCCCGGAACGCCCGCGCGCTAGCGATGGCGTCGGACATGTTCAACGTCCGCGTGAGATCTGGTTGAACATACTGGACCAAGGACTGGAACTCCTCCAAGCGATTCTCCAGAGGAGTCCCGGTAAGGAACAGCACCCGATCGGCCCGTGGGATCACGCTTGCAACGGCCGTTCCACGCCGCGTGTACTGGTTCTTGAGATAGTGCGCCTCATCCGCGACGAGGAATGCTAGGCGATCGGAAGGCTGGAACCGAAGGGTGTCCAGTTGCCCGTATGTCGTCACACCGACGCCTCCGTAACGCCGCCAGGCAACCAGGCCCGAGTGCCTGTCGCTTCCATGAAGTCGATGCACCCGCAGCCTGCTGTGCTTGGGGACCTCCCGGAGCCAGTTGATCAGCACGCTGGCCGGGCAAACGATGAGTGAATGCGCGTCCCCTTGCGCTTGTGCGTGCGCGATAGCCGCGATCGCCTGAACGGTCTTCCCCAGGCCCATCTCATCGCCGATGATCGTACGTCGTTGGACCAGTGCGTATTTGGCCCCGAACTCCTGATACCCCCGCAAGGAGGCAGCGACCAGGCTCGTGTCCAGCGAGAGCCGCCTCACGGCGTCGGCGACCTCGTCCGGCACCTGGCCCGCCTGGACGTCGTCGTCCAGCGTGAGCCCGACGATCTCGCCCAACCAGGCGTAATAGTCAGCCGCGCGCCTCCGGAAGTCCGCCCAGGCCTCGTCGGGCGTTGGACGTGGCGCCAACCCAGCGCGCGCTTCCTCGACAAAACCGGCGTGCCGAGCCGCCCAGCCTGACCATGAATCCAGTTCACGGCGCACGGACTGGTCACTCTCAGGATCAAGCCCAAAGAACCCGACGAAGGCATCCGGCCTTTTCGGCAACGCTCGGAGCGGGATCAGCGCGGAACGTGCCGCGTCGATCGCCGGACTCAGCCGACGAAGCGCCAACGCCGACAGGGACCAGTGACACAGGTTGCGGATAAGCCGAGTGGTGTTGCCGTCCGAGGGATCCAGGTCTACGCGGAAGGCGAGATCGTCTTCAACGGCCCGACGTAGCCGATCGGCAGCGGCATACACCTGGTGTGCCGTTTGCTCGCCGACACCGGCCACATCGTCAAGTCCGTAGGGATAGGCGAGGACATCTTGAACTGTGGTCATGCCCGCACGTTCCAGGGCGCCCAGCCGCAGCCGACCGTCGGGAACGGTCTCACGAATCCTGTGGAGGGGGATGTCGGCGAGCGCCCGACTCACCATCGCGGATCGCACAGTGGCGAAAGCCGACTTGACTGCTAACGCTGCCTCGGCCTCCGCCTCCTCCAGGCGACGCACCAGATGCAGGACCTCTGTGTGGGTTCGCAATGACTGGGTAGGCACCCAGGCACCTGGAGCGGGGCCGCGGACGGCGGCCGCGAACGTCGGTCCGCTTGATGCGAGCCATTCCGGTCCGAACGCTGTTCCCCCTTCAGATCGTTCGCCCCCCAGTCGGTGGGCCGCCCACTGAAGGCGCGCGAGACCCCCTTTTCGGCTGGCCCACTCCTCCCAGGAACGAGCCCATGGGAGCGCGGCTCGGGCGCCGGCGTGGATCGATGTGGAACGCAGTGAGAGAACGTACCGCCGAGTGGCAGGCTCGATCGCTGCTAGAGCTTGATTGACGTCACGAAGGACCAATCGGGCGCCTTCGAGGTCGACGGCAAGCCGGCCGACGTCCCCCACCCGAGTTACCCCGACGAAGACAGCCAGATCTTCCTTGCTCAAGGTGACCGCGAATGCGCCCGGGCTGACGTGGGGAAGCGCCGTGACATGCCGTTGCAGGTTCCGCTGCAGCTCGGGCAGCGCCCGATCTGCAGCGTTGATCAGCCACTTCGCCCAGGCAACGAGATCAGTGAGCCGGCCTGTGAGCCAGATGGCCTCCTCGCGTTCGTTAGCAAAAGGGGGTGCCGAGACGGTGCTCACTCCTCCTCGAACGCCGCATGAGTAAAGCGCAAGGTCCGAGCGTTTTCCGCCACCACTCGGATTCGAGCGTCATCGAAGCCCTCCTTGGCGCTCGCCTGGATCTCAAGGGTGATGTCCAGACGAATCCCCGGGGTGGCGGCGAGCTGCTGAAGAACCTCCTGGCTAACCCTGGTTAGGTCGCGGGCATAGCGCTCCGGGTCAACGGCGTACACGCCGACGAATCGGGTGGGGCGCCGGGGGCCTTGTGGCACCTCATCGACGGGAGCGGCAGAGACACCTGAGGTCATCTCAGCGGCGGAGGCAACAATGGCAGGCTGACCACCCGGAAGTGGATCCGCCGGAGGGCTGCTCGTCTGCGCTAGGGCAACCGCCGGAGACACCAGCAGCGTGCTGTCGGTGATCTGCCCGAATCGCGCGTCACCCCCGGGAATCACGAGACCCATGTACCGGCCGGTGGTGCTGTCGTAGCTATCCGCGAGGGCGAATCCTTCTACCTGCCAGAGCAGGATGCCGAGGGTGGATTCGATCGCATCGACGAGCACCGATCGATTGCGGACCCGAGTGAGATAGGGATAGCGGGAGTAGTAGCCCCACAACTCCCCGACGGACACGTGCCCGCGCTCCCAGACGGATCGCAGATGTTGGTCGAGTTCAAGCCGCACAGTTCGGGCGGCCAGCGACGTGGTGAGCAGGCCCGCTCTACCCAACCGATCAGAGACCCGTTCCGCGAGCCAGGTCGCGGCACCGTCGGC